>JAUWSZ010000044.1 GCA_030609865.1 bacterium
GATCAAGGAGGAAGAAACCAGGAAAGGCTCGATCCCCATATCCACCAGGCGCGTGATCGCCGTAGGGGCATCGTTCGTGTGGAGCGTGCTCAGGACGAGATGCCCGGTCAGAGACGCCTGGATCGCGATCTCTGCGGTTTCCAGGTCCCGAATCTCTCCCACCATGATTACGTCCGGGTCCTGGCGCAGGATGGCACGCAGGCCCCGGGCAAAAGTGAGATCGATCTTCGGGTTCACCTGAATCTGCCCGACGCCTTTCAGCTGGTATTCGATCGGGTCTTCAACCGTGATGATGTTCTTGTCCGAGGTGTTGATCTCGCTCAACGCCGCGTAAAGGGTCGTGGTCTTGCCCGATCCTGTCGGTCCGGTCTCCAGCATGATTCCGTAGGACATCCGGATGAGCTTGCGCATCTGCAAGAGCTTGCGCCCGGTCAATCCGATCTCTTCCAGCTGGAGGAGGACCTGCGTCCGGTCCAGAAGGCGCATGACAATCCTCTCCCCATGGGCCGTCGGGATCACCGAGACGCGTATGTCCACGTCTTTGCCGCCGATCTTGATCCGAATACGTCCGTCCTGGGGCAGGCGCTTTTCCGCGATGTTCAGGCCCGCCATGATCTTGATGCGGGAGATCGTGCTCGACTGGAATCGCTTGGGCGGACGCACCATGTCGTAGAGCACGCCGTCGATGCGGAACCGGACGACCAGCTCCGTCTCAAAGGGCTCGATGTGGATGTCGCTGGCCCTTTGCTTCACGGAATTGTACAGGATGGAGTTGACGAGCCGGATGATCGGCGCCTCGTCAGACGCATCGAGAAGGTCTTTGGGCTCTTCGAGTTCGGTGGTCAGCAGGTCCAGCTCCTCCTCGTGCAGGTCCTCCACCATCTTCTCCGCCGTCTCGGAGATCAGGTCGTAGGAGCGGTTGATCGCATGCAGCACGCTGGAGGGCCTTGCCAGCACCGCCTGCACGGGCTTCTTGAGCAAGAGCTGGAGATCGTCCATCGGGGCGAGGTCCAGGGGGTCCGAGACCGCCACCTGGACGATTTCGCCTTCGCTGTTTAGGGGGAGCAGGGTGTGCCGCTTGCAGAAGTTGATCGGGATGGCGCGCAGCATCTCGAGATCGAGTCCCTCGTCGGCGATCTCGGGCCAGTAGGGGATATTCAGCTGCCGGCTCAGGGCCTGGAAGACCTCTTCCTCCGTGACCCGCTTCTGGCTGATCAGGATCTCCCCGATCCTTCCGCCCCGTTCCTGCTGGATTGCCAGGGCGGTTTCGAGCGCCTCCTCGCTCAGGGAGGTCTTTTCCAGCAGGATCTGTCCGAGCGCTCGGGGATCACAGGTCATGGCGGCATTCTTCCGTGCTTCTACTCATTCGGTAAATCGGGCAGGGCCGGCGAATCAAGCCTTTCGGCCCCCTTGATCGTGACCTCGTACTTCGGCTCGTTCGCTTCCTGCCGACTCGTCTCCTCCGGGGGCATGTCGTCTACGGGCGTTCCCTCATCGGACATCTCCTCCACCGGCGGAGGTTCCAGCTCTTCCAGCTGCGGCCTGGCCATGCTGTCCCCCGGCACGCCCGCGCCCGACCTGCCTTCAAAGGGACGAACGTCCATGTACTCGACCGGCAGGTCGTGACGGTCCTTGTACTCGAGCATCCGGCTCTTCTTCTCTTCGAACAGCCTCTGTACGTCCTGGTCCTCCCGGATGATCGTGGGCGTGAGGAAGATCAGGAGGTTCTGTTTCTCCACTTTATCGCTCTCGAACCGGAACAGCCAGCCAAGCCCGGGAATGTCTCCCAGCCAGGGCACCTTGCTCACGTTCGTCCGGATACGGTCCTCCATCAGGCCGCCCACGATGATCGTCTGTCCGTCGCGGACGAGGACCGTGTTCGTCGACTTCCGCTCGGAGGTGGTGGGTCCGACGCGGTTCGGGTCCTGCCCGACCGGGCTGTCGATGAGTGCCGAGATCTCCTGGTAGAGCTTGAGCTGGATATAGTCCCCTTCGGTGATCTGGGGGGTGAACCGGAGGGTGATCCCGACGTTTTCTCGCTGAACCGACTGCACGGTGCTCACCGTGCTCTGGCTCGTGGAGGTGATGAACGGCACGTTCTTGCCAACGACGATCTCCGCCTCTTCGTTGTCCATGGCGATCAGGTGCGGGGTCGACAGGAGGTTGGCCTTCGTCGTCTGGTTCAGGGCGTGAATCACGAGGGTATTGGCGGGCAGGTAGATTGGCTCGCCGTCTTGCTCGCCGACCTTGACCCGGTCGAAGATCCCGCCCAGCGTGAGCCCGGCCGTGCTGCCCAGATCCAGGGGGAACAGCCCCGTTTCGGGGAGCCCCCCCGAGGCGAGTGTCGCCGCACCTGCGATCATTTCGTTCGCACCGAGACCATAGTTCGTTCCGCCCATGAGCACCTTACTCACATTGTCGCCGCCCTCGAGGGGAATCGCTCCCCGCCACTCGATTCCGAGGTCCTGCAATACCGAAGGCTGGATCTCCATGATGACCGCTTCCACGTAAACCTGCTTGCGCCGAATGTCGAGCTTCTCGATCACGTTCTTCAGGGTGAGGTAATCCCTCGGGGTCGCCACGAGGATGAGCGAATTGGTCGCGATATCCGCCGTGATGCTGACCTCTCCCTCGAAAGAGGCCATGGTGCGGGCAACCCCCGGGGGGCTTCCCTTGTTGCGCGAGCCGTTTCGGTCCAGGGATTTGGCGCCCGAGACGAGGTCACTCAGCACCGTGGCGGTATCCTCTGCGTTGGCATACTCGAGGTAGTAGACGTTGATGTTGCCGTACGCCCGGGGGGTGTCATAGTCGAGCTTGTGGACGAGTTCCCGGATTTCCTCGAGCTGTGTTTCCGTGGCCAAGACGATCAGGGAGTTGGTCCGGGTGTCCGCGATGATCTTCCCGCCGAAGCCCTGTCCTGCAACGGTCTTCTTCGTGGTCGTTCGCCTCGTGGTGCGTCTGGACTTGGTGGCGGTCGGGGCGGCGCCGGGCGCGGTAGAGGAGGCGAGGGTCTGGAGGATCTCCTGGAGCTGGCGGGCCATCGGCTCCGCGGATGCGTATTCGAGGGGAAGCACGTCCATGACCATTTCGTCCCCCCGGATATCCAGCTGCTTCACGATCCGCATGAGCCTTGTGATGTTCGAGGAGGTGTCCGTGAGGATCAGGGTGTTGGTGGGGCCATAGCCGTCGACCTTGCTCTGCCGGGACATCAGGGGCGTCAGGATCTTCACCATTTCATTCGGGTCTACATACTCGAGCGATACGAGCCGGGTGATCAGCATGTCGCTGTCCGGGGCCCGCTCTTTTCCGATGACGGTCTTCAGGCTCTTCTCCATCGCATCCTTGGCCGGCACGATCTTGATGACGCTGCCCGCCGGCACGGTGGCCAGGCCCTTGATCTCGAGAATCGACTCGAAGACCTTGTAAACCTCATCCTTGGAGATCTTCGTCGGGGAGATCACGGTAACCTTCTTCCCCTTGATCTTCTCGTCGAGGATGAAGTTCTTGCCGGTGAGCTCGCTGATGAACTTGATCAGAACCGTCAAATCCACGTCTTGGAAGTCCATGGTGATCATGGCCTCGCCGTAATCGGGATTCGCTCCTTCCTGGGAGAAGACGTGGGACGGACCTGACAGAAAAGGGTAGGCCACCGCAAGAAACAGAATGGCAAATCGTATCCCGAGTCTTGTTCTGTCCATCAAAAACTCCCTGGCTTAAGGTTTCCCTTAACGGATCTCATAACTGAAGGACTTCGTCTGTCCTCTCCGGGAGATTTCTATCGAAAGATTCTTCTCGTTTCGCAGATCCTGGAATATCTGGAAGGCCTTCTCCGGCGAGGTGATGTCGTTGTCGTTTACCTTGCGGATTACGTCACCGTTCTTCAACCCGACCTTGGCGAAAATGCTGTCCGGCTTGATGGCGAAGACCTTGAATCCGTCCGCCTTCCCGTCCTGGAAGTTCGGAACCACACGGATCTGGGTCAGCAGTTGGTTGATGTTTCCGAGGGCGTTCTCCACCTCCGCCTCGTCGATCACGAACTCGGTGTCCGACACCTTCCTGACAGCGTATTCCCCTTCCTTCTTTGTCGAGCCGGAGTAGCGGACCGGAGAGGACCTCTTCTTTTTGGCATCCGGCTCGGGGCACTCGATGATTTCTTCCGAGCCACCCCTCAGCACGACAACCCTGCAGCGGGAAATGGATACCACCCGGGCTTGGTCCTGGACCATGTCGTCTATCTGGTAGAGTTCTTGTTTCCGACTCTGATGGTCTTCTATAATAGCGAAGGAGTTCTCGGGACTGCCCACAACCGTTCCGATCAGCTCGACATTCAGGTCTGTTTTTTTCAACGGGGCCGTGCTCTTGGCGGCTTCCTGGCGTTTGCCGCCTTCCGGGTCGCCCGTGTGGGCGCTGTTGAAGATATTCCCCCTGGAGATCGGGCTGTAGAGGCGCAAGGACTTCTTCCCGGCCACCTTACGCTCGAAGTAGCCCGGCCGGGCGCCCTGGCTCAGATCGGGCTGAGAGGCGGGCAGATTGGCGAGCAGGATCGTATTGCCGATCTTGGCCATGAGATACGAGAAAAAGCACAAGAAGACCAGGTTTTTGATCCAGAGGTACTTTTTCCACATAGCAGAGCAGACGTAGGTCAAAATTGTTTGAGAAGTTTATCGCCTATTTCTTGAAAGATCTCTATTTTGAAAGATATTTGAAGTGCAATTATAGAAAGGTGCTCTTTGAAAAGCAAGCATCTTTCTGGATAGGGTCTTCAATGAAATTAGACGGGGTTCAGGCCCTGGTGGTTCGGGTTTTTCGTTTATTTTCAAGGAATAAGCCGCATCGTATCGGATTTCTTCTGATCTGCCTCTTTTTGTCGAATTGTGGCGGCAGGGCGCCCGTTGCTGTTTTTTCGACCCCCAGCGGCCCGAAGAGGGTCCTGCTCGAGCTTGCCACGACCGAAACGGAGCGGAACCGGGGCTTGATGTTTCGCAGCAGTTTGGACGAAGGCCGGGGCATGCTCTTTGTCTTCGAAGAGCCCGGGCAGCCTGCGTTCTGGATGAAGAACACTTACCTGTCCCTGGACATCCTCTTTCTCTCCACAGAGGGGATCGTCGTCGACCTGTTCGAACGTCTGTCTCCCTGCCCAATGGAGCCTTGCCCGCGGTACGCTCCCCACTCTCCTTCCAGGTACGTGCTCGAGGTTGCAGGTGGGTTTGTTGCCCATCACGCCGTTCGCAAAGGGGATCGGATTCGTTTGGAGAACATGCCCGGCGGCCTTCCCCGCTGAGAGGGTGTCGATTCTTGACCAGGTTGGGCAATTCGGGGACAGCCCCGCGTTACGCACCCGAATCGCGACAAGCGTTTTTCGACACCCTCCATAGCGAGAAGGCAGGCGGTATCCTTTCCTGGCCCTCCGCAGGATGCGAGAGGGAGAATTCCGTGGGTACGCCGCCCAGCCTGTAGGGGCGAGGGCCCGGTCCAACCAGGCCGTACGGGCTTTCGAACCGGACCTTGTCGACCTTGCCGTCCAGGAAGGCTTCGATTTCCTGTCTGCCCGCGAGCCCCTCATCCGTGAGGCCTTCGGGATGGGTAGGCGATCGTCCGAACAGGGAATAGTCCACATGCCTGTATCCCAGGGTCTTGAGCACAGGGCTCTGAGACCAGACATCATCGTCTTCGTCCTCATCACCCCGGTCTCGCTTCAGATCGCGTACCGTGCCCACCACGAGAACGATGAGCAGGGCAACCCCGAAGGTGATCCCGGTGATGATGAGCGGCGTTTTCATGTAGTCGTCGAAGAAGTCAGAGCAGAGGGCATCGTCAGGAGAAAAGAGGGTGAACAGAAAGAAGAAGAGAACAGACCATGCACAGCACAAGCGCACTTGACGAGTCATCCGTGCTTTGCCCCCCCATAAAACCGTTGGATTTTGACCTGCGGTTGCGGCCTCTTCCGGTCAGCGAATCCTCTCGCCCGGGGCGACGCGCCCCGACAGGGTGACCAGGGCGAGCGCTTCGTCGGTCCCCGCGGCCAGAAGCATGCCTTCGGACAGGATCCCGTGGATTCGGACGGGCTTCAGGTTGGCGATCACGACCACGGTCTGGTCCTGGAGTGCCTCCGGGGCAAAGGCCTTTCCGATCGAGGCCACGAGCGTCCGCTTCTCCCCGATATCGACGGTCAGTTTCAGGAGCTTCTCCGTGTTCGGGACCCGCTCCGCCTCGAGGATTCTTCCGGCCCGAAGATCGAACCTGTCGAACTCGTCGATCGTGACCTCTTTCTGCGAATCCCCCTTCTTCTTCGGTTTCGGCTTGCCGGAAGGCTCCGAGCCTTCCTCCTCGGCCACGATACGCGGGAAGAGGGGACTGGGCTTCCTTACCTTCGTTCCCGGAGGGATCTGTCCCCAGGTCGTGGGTGCCTCGGGGGGGAGTTTGTCCGGGCGGTCCGGCAGGCCCAGTTGCTCGAAGAGCCCTCTCGCGGCATCCGGGAGGAAGGGGGACAGCACCGCCCCGATGATCCGTAGGGACTCTGCCGCAGAGGAAAGGACCGTGTCCAGCCGCTCCTCTGCTCCCTCTTTTTGCAGGACCCAGGGAGCCGTGTGGTCTATGTACTGGTTGGTGTGGCGAATCGTCTCCCAGATGCGTGCCAGGGCGAGGTGGAAATCAACATCCCCCCGCGTGGGGTCCAGGAAGTTCCGGACATCCGAACAGAGAGCCAGGCAGTCCTTCTCAAGCGCCTCGTCCTCCGCCTCGAGTGTATGGGGGGCGGGGACCGTGCCGGAGCGGTAGCGGCGGATCATGGTGAGGACCCGTTGGAGCAGATTCCCGAAATCGTTGGCGAGGTCCCCGTTGTAGCGCTCCAGAAAGTTCTCCCACGTGAAGTTGCCGTCCCTGCCGAAGCTGCTGTCGCGAAGCAGGTAGTACCGGAGGGCGTCGGGCCCGTAAACATCGACGATGTCCATCGGGGTAACGACGTTGCCCAGGGTCTTGCTCATCTTCTCGCCCTTCAGGAAGACGAAGCCGTGCCCAAAGACCATGCGCGGCACCTCCAGGCCGGCGGACAGGAGCATGGCAGGCCAGATGATGCAATGAAAGCGGGTGATGTCCTTTCCGATGATGTGCATATCGGCAGGCCAGAACTGCGGAAAGAGATCCTCATCCCAGCCGAAGCCGATGGCCGATATGTAGTTGATCAGAGCATCGAACCATACGTAGATCACATGGTCGGGCTGGATCGGCAGGGGGATTCCCCAATCGAAGGAGGAGCGCGAAATGCTGATATCCTCCAACCCGCCATGGAGGATGTTCAGGATCTCGTTCTTGCGGATCTCGGGAAGAATGAGAAGCCTTTTCTCCTCGATGATCTTCTCGATTCTCTCCGTATACCGGGAAAGGGCGAAGAAGTAGTTGTCCTCCTCGATCCATTTCGGCTCGGTCCCATGCTGTGGACACTTCCCGTCGTCAAGGTCTTTTTCCCGGTAGAATGTCTCGCAGGATTCACAATAGAGCCCGGAGTACTTCGATGGATAGATGTCTCCGTTCTCGTAGATCCGTTGGAAAAGCTTACTGACCGCCTCGGCATGCCTTTCTTCCGTGGTACGAATGAAGGCGTCGTAGGAAATCCCCAGGCTCTTCCAGATCTGCCTGAATTGATCCGCCATCTGATCGCAGTAGGCATGCGGCTCGAGTCCCCTGGCCTGTGCCTCTCGTTTCACATTGATGCTGTGCTCGTCGTTCCCCATCAGGAAGAAGACGGGCTCGCCCTCCAACCGCTTGAACCGGGCGATCACGTCCGCACAGATCTTCTCGTAGGCCGTACCGATGTGTGGCAGGTTGTTCACATAATCGATCGCGGTTGTCACGAAGTAGGTCTTCGCCCCTGTCATGGGACCACCCCCTGAGTGCTTTTCTTTGGTGCGCGTCTGGAACGTCTATTTAGGGAAAGGGAAGCTACTGAAAGAAAAAGGGGAGGTGCCTGTTCCTCCCCCACCGGAGTCGTCGGTTGGCCGCGCCTCTTGGATTACCGTCCTCCTTGCTGGCTCGAAGGGCCTCGCGGAAGTCTCGCTAGCGTGTTGAAGGTCGGATCGACTTTCCAATGCTGATTTCTCCTCGATCTATCCTTATATGGAAGCCGCAGTCGGGATCTGTACAAACCCAGGCCTTGTACATGATCGGGGCACCATCCTGTCCGAAATCAGACAGCGGAATAAGGACGCCTTGATTGCACTTCCGGCACTTCGGGAATTCCATGGGCTTGATCTCTCCTTCCATTGCTTGCCTCCCCTCCTTCCATTGCTTGCCTGAGAGTCTCTCTATTCGGTCAGTTACATGAAAACAGGAGGCCCTGTCAAGGTTCCCGTTTCCGTCGAGCGTCTCTTGCCGGAGGTCAATTCTCAGGGAGGACCGAGTAGCCCTTCTTCCGCAGGATCGACCGCAGCTTCTCCGGGTCCGCATCCTTTACGCGGAAGGAAAAAACGGTTCGTTTCAGATCGTCGTACGGCGTGATTCCTGCGCTGACGACCGAGACCTTCCGGCTATTGAGAACCTTCAAGACATCCTCATACTCGTTCGCATCCATGACGATGTCGATTCTCTGTATCCCGCCCAGGATTTCCCTGAGTTCCAGGAAGGCCTTCAGAATGTCGGTCGATGTCAGGATTCCGACGAGCTTTCCCTTCGCATCCTTCACCGGCAGACAGTCGATCCTCCGGTCGAAAAAGATCTGTGCGGCCTGATCCACGGGCGCGTCCGGCCCGATCGTGATCGGATTCGGCGTCATGATCTCTTTTGCCTTGATATTTTTCACCGTATGATACATGCTTCGGTGAGTGTGGCCGGGGTCCGAGGGGATCACTGCCTCGTGCAAGTCGCGATCGGTGATGATGCCGACGAGTTTTCTCCGGGAAAGGACAGGAAGATGGCGGATGTCGTTCGTAAGCAGGAGTTCGAAGGCGAGCGACACGGGATCGGCTTGGTTGATCGTGATCACGTTGTGGGACATCCATCTTGCAACGGTCAATGCCTGGCCTCCCTTCTGGCAGCTCATGCCGGCCGCAGGGTTCCCATCAGTTGCATTCATAACCGATTTCCCTATCGAATGCAATGCGGATCCGAAGGGGCATGAAACGGGCGTCCGAGGACAGAAGTGAGGGCTCGGAAGCCGGAAGGAAAGGGACGTCGAAGCTATCCCTGTTGAGGCGTGCCGAGGTTCCGCGATGGCCTGGACGAATCGAGAAAAGGGGCAGGTTCGGGTGGATTCTGGTGGCGTTCCTCCTGCTCCAATGCACCCGACCCGTGCAGGTAGGCCAAAAGGCGCCGGATTTTGTCCTGGAGGACCTGAAGGGCGGGTCTGTCTCGCTCGGAGAACTCCGCGGCAAGGTGGTCTTTCTTCATTTCTGGGCGACCTGGTGCCCTCCCTGTCTCGTCGAATTGCCGGGGCTGCTGCGATTCGTCGAGGGGCTCGACAAAGGGAGATATGCCCTGCTCGCGGTTTGCGTGGACAATGAGCGACCCGCGAGAATCGGGGACTTCTTGAAATCGTGGGGGACAGAAATCCCCGTGTACCTGGACCCGGGCGGTGCGCTGGCAAGGCGATTCGGGACGATTCGGTTTCCAGAGAC
>JAUWSZ010000488.1 GCA_030609865.1 bacterium
CCCGAAGTGCGATCTGGATGTGGTCGAACTGAACGATGCTTGCGCGCATCAGCTTCCCATGCTCGCGGAAGGCATCGGGTTGGTCGGGGAAGGGCAGGGCGGTAAGTGGATCGAGTCCGGCGGTCCGGCCAAGGACAATGTGAACCTCTCAGGCGGGATGCTCAACGGGAATCCGATCATGCTCGGAGGCGTTGCCCGGGCCGTGGAGGGAACCCTTCAGCTTCGGGGCGAGGCCGGTGACAGGCAGGTGGACGGAGCCAAGAGAGCCCTGGCTCACGGAACCACGGGTGGCGCGTGTCAGCATCAGACCGTACTCATTTTAGAGAAATAGGATGGGAATCATGGCGCATAGAAAAAAGAACAGAAACGTTGGCGTGATCGGTGTGGGGCAGACGAAACACTCCAGCCACAGGGAGGACGTGAATCAGGCGGAAATGATTCACGAGGCGGTCCGGGAGGCCCTGGACGATGCGGGTCTCACGATGGACGACATCGAATGCCTCGTGCACGGGAACATGGAACTCTTCGAAATGATCCATCAACCCGACCTCTGGCACCAACTGGGGACGGGCGCTTACGGAAAGAACAGCTTTCGCCTCACAACGGGCGGAACGACCGGTGCGACCCTCTTCTGTGCCGGGGACAACCTTGTGGCATCGGGCATGTACGACGTTGCGATGGTGATCGGGTTCGAGAAGCTCCAAGAGGGCCACACGACCGGCGGCATCACGAACATGGCAGACCCGCTTTGGACGCGGAGCATCCAGACAGGCGCCCTCACCGGGACGTGCGCGTACGACTTGATCCAGGAATTCGGGGAGGAGAGAGCCGCGAAGGCCGCCATGACGTACAGGATCATCATGGATCAGAACGCCGGCCTGAACCCGAAGGCACACAGGGCCTTCGGCCTCGAGTGGGAGCAGATGGATCACCTCATCGAGACCTCTGCCAAGCTGATCGGGGAGTTGAAGATTATCGACATGTGCTCCCAGTCGGACGGGGCCTGTGCGGTCATCATGGCCAGCGAGGAGAAGGCGAAGCAATTGTCGGACAAGCCGGTCTGGATCAGGGATCACATCACCGTGCATCGGGAAGAGTCATTCAATATCCTGGGTTATGATAAGGCCACGGAACCGGATAAGACACATAAGGTTGCCGCAACAGAGCTCTTCAAACGAAACGGCATAACGAATCCGCTCGAGTATTTCGATGTTTTCGAGATGTATGACCCATCTTCGTGGTGGGGGGTGGACTGGTTGCGGGATTTCTTCCTTCTAGAGGGGGAGGAGCACTTGAAACTGGTTGAGGAAAAGGAGATTGCCATCGGCGGTAAGATCCCGATCAACCCGTCCGGAGGGGTGATCGCGTCGAACCCGATCGGTGCCACAGCGCTGGTTCGCCCGGCAGAAGCGTGTCTCCAGGTGAGGGGGAATGCGGGTGCGCATCAGATCCCCACGTCGGTGAGGCATGCCCTCGCCTCTGGCTTCGGGGGGACTATGTGGACGGTTCTGATTATGCTCGAGAAGGAACTCGGTTGGTAGGAGGAGCGAAAAATGAGCGAGAAATTTGGAGTCAAGGTAGAAGATATTTTCAACACCATGGAAGAACGCTTCCGCCCGGAAGGGGCGGAGGGCGTTGATGCCAGCTTCGGATACGACATTTCGGGGCGGGGAAAGTGGAGGCTCACGGTCAAGGACGGGACGATGAAGATCGAACAGACCGACGATCTCAGCGGCTGCGTCGCCGTGACCAAGGCCGACGCGGACACCTTCGTGGGTGTGAACATAGGGAAGGTGGATGGGACAGCGGCCTTCACGAGTGGGAAGCTCTCCGTAGACGGCGACGTTGGCGCCCTGGGGACCACCTTCAAGCTGTTCAAGAGGTTTACGCCTCCCAAGAAGGAGCTGACGGTCGGCGAGTTTGTGGTAGACATGTTCGGCACCCTGGAAGCCAGGTTTCAGCCCGATGCGGCCGAAGGACTGGACATCACCATCGGATACGACATCGGTGGGGAGGAAGGGGGCCAGTGGACGGCCACGATCAAGGATGGAAAATGCACAGTCACCGAGGAGCTCGTACCTTCACCGAGTCTGACGATGATCCTCAAGGCCAAGGACTGGGTGGAGCTCATGCTGGGCAAGGTAGATGCGATGAGCCTGCTCACCACGGGCAGGGCCAAGGTCGAGGGGGACATGAACCTTGCGATCAAGCTGGGGGAGCTTTTCGCAAAGTACAGAGCCCCCGGGGAAGAGGAAGAAGAGGAACAGGAACTCCTCGTGTTGAAGAAGATCATCTCAGTGGATCAGAAGTTTGCCACCGGACCGGTGATGGGAAAGTTCTTGAACGGGTTGAAGGAGAAGAAGATACTCGCCAACAAGTGCCCCGAATGTGGACGGATGCAGGTTCCGCCGCGAGAGATTTGCGCGGAGTGCCGTGTTCGGTGCGAGGAATTCGTCGAAGTAGGCCCCAAGGGCAACGTACGCCTGCTGGATACCGCCTACTACGCAAGCCCGGATCCGCTGACTGGAGAGACCCGAGAGACCCCTTACGGGTTGTGCTATATGCTGCTCGATGGGTGCAAAGGCCAGGAGGTGTTTGCCCACTTCATACGGGACGATCAACTCGATCGAATCGAAATGGGCTGGAACGAGAAGAAGGGCACCATCGTGCGCCCCGTCTGGGCTGAAGAGCGGATCGGGAAGGTTACCGACATCAAGTACTTTGAGATCGACGAATAAGGAGTTCGGTCATGAAAGAGGGATTTGACACGACGAATTGCTTCACTGTCGAGGGAAAGCTTGCGCTTCCTTATAGCTATTTTGCCGGAAGGGTGGGCAGCAAGTTCCTGACGACGATCCGGGATGAGAAGAAGATCATGGGCATCAAGTGCAACAAGTGCAACAAGGTCTTCGTTCCCCCACGCCAGACCTGCGACGTGTGCATGGAGGACATCCGGGATAACTGGGTGGACGTGCAGTCCACGGGCAAGGTGACCAACTTCACGGTTGTCCGATATGATGACAAGCACCTGCCCAAGAAGGCCCCCTACGTCCTGGCCATGATCCAGCTCGATGGGGCGGACACGTCATTAGTGCATGTGGTTGAGGGGATCGACCTGGACAAGGCCAAGGTCGGGATGAAGGTGCAGGCGGTGTTTGCGGATGAGACGACGAGCACCATCCTGGACATCGACCACTTCGCCCCGGCGTAAACAACAGGGACCAGGGATCAGGGGTCAGGCCCCACGCTTGACCCCTGGGCCGACGGTACAGGGAATGGCGTTGTAGACAGGCATTCCGCACAGTTCATCGAGATTCTCGTCGCCTGTGAGCAGATTGGCGTTCGTCCCCTGCTGCTCCGGGGTCGTCCGGGTCTCTGGATGAAACAACTTTCGACCCCACCCATGCGTCAAGGAGACCACTCCCGGTCGTATATCGTCCGCCACCCTGGCCTGCATGGGGGCGGCCCCGTACTCCGTAACTACCTCCACCTCATCCCCGGCTTGGATCGATGCGGAAGCGGCATCTACGGTGCTGATCCGGAGGAAGTTGCCCGATTGTTTCTCTGTGAGGCTCGTCACC
>JAUWSZ010000707.1 GCA_030609865.1 bacterium
ACCATTTCGCGAACGCGGTTGTACACATACTCTGTCGCAAACACGACGTCACACTGATCGAGCATCTTCTTGAGGCCTTTGGGGTTATTCAATCCTGCCCATATCTTCGTCAGGGAGGACCCACCTGTAGGTATGAGAATTCGGTAAGGCGGCCTGCGAGCGAGGCCTGAAACGGTAAGCCGGCGTATGAGTCTGGTCAGCGCACGGGCGGGGCATACAGAATCCCGCCGTCCTTCCATGGGGCGTTCAGCCCGCGTTTGATCTTCAGGGAGGAGTGGGTCCCCAAGTTCCGATCAAAGGATTCACCGTAGTTCCCGACGAGCTTGATGATACGGTACGACCAGTCCTTGTCGAGACCGAGCCCCTTGCCGGCTTCATCCTCCAGGCCCAGGAGTCTGCGGACGTGCGGATCCTTGGCCGTTCCCTTGACATGATCGACATTGAAGGAGGTGATGCCCATCTCTTCCGCGTTGATCATCACGAACAGGGACCACCTGACGATATCGAACCAGTTGGCATCCCCCTCGCGCACATAAGGACCGAGGGGTTCCTTGGAGATGATTTCGGGCAGGACCTTCGAGGCCTCCGGGTTCTTCAGCTTCGAGCGTAGCGCATACAGCTGTGCCTGGTCACTGGTGAGCACATCGCATTGCCCCTGTTCGTAGGCGTCGACGGACGCCTTGGGGGTCTTCGAGGTCACGGACCGGTATTCCATCCTGTGCATCATGAAGTAGTCTCGCAGGTTCATTTCGCTGGTCGTTCCCTGCTGAACGCAGACCGTCGCTCCCTTGAGTTCCAGGGCGCTCCGGACGCCGAGCTTCTTCTTGACCATGAAGCCCTGCCCATCGTAGTAATTGACGCCCACGAAGTGGAGCCCCATGGAGGTATCGCGACCCAGGGTCCAGGTCGTATTGGAGGCAAGCATATCGATCTTGCCCGACCGCAAGGCCTCGAGACGATTCTCAGCCGTCAGTGGAGTGTACCGGACCTTGTCCGCATCACCGAGCACGGCCGCCGCGACGGAACGACACATGTCTACAGCCAGCCCGGTCCAGCGTCCTTTCTCGTCGGGCATCGAAAACCCGGGCAGTCCCGTGCTGACCCCGCACTGTACGTACCCCTTCTTCTTCACCTCTTCGAGCGTAGACGAAGCCTCCGAGCAACCAGCGGTCCAGGCGACCAGGAGGACCCCGATGACCAATCGACAAAGCCATTTCATTCGCACATCATCCTTTCCTTTACCAACGAAACAAGACCCACTCGGGAACCTGCATATCCAGATTCTCCATATTGCGCCTGTATTCCAATTCTCCCGTGCCGCGTTTATCGACCAGATAGTAGGGGGAGCCCGCGTCCGGCACGGTCTTGATCATGTACAGATTCTGCTGGATCCTGTACTCCGTCTCCGTGCGGTTGTGATACTTTTTCGTGGTCTCCTCCGGCTTCACATAGTGCAGATGAACCTCCAGGTCCTCGGTCTTCTCTTCCTGAGCGGATAAAAGAGAGATCCCGGTGAATACCATCAGAAAAGCAACGATGCCCGCCAGCCTGCTCGTCATATTGAAGGACCCTTCCGGATGCGTTCGGTCAAACCAAGGAAATGCCCCGGCCCTGTGGACCTATTTTAATCGAGGAGATGACAAAAAGCCAGGAGGGGGTGAGGGTGAGGGAGTGATAAGGTGCGCCCCCTCAGCCTGACCTTCTCCCCCAAGGGGGAGAAGGAATTTTCGTAAGCTGGGGGATTCCCGCCTGCGCGGGAATGACGGCGATTGCGGGAATGACCGCCGTCTGTCAGTCGTACATCTTCATCAGTTCCCGGGCGATGATCGTCCGTTGGATTTCGCTCGTCCCTCCACCCAGGGTGTTGGCGATGCAATCCCGAACGTCCCGCTCAATCGGGTACTCTTTTATGTACCCGTACCCGCCGTGTATCTGGAAGGCATCCAGGGCATCCTGACGGCTCACCTCTCCGAAGAACAGCTTGGCCACCGAGGCCTCCATGATGGCAGGCATTCCCTGGGATTTCATCCAGGCCACCTTGTAGAAGATCGTCTTGTAGAGTTCCAGGTGCATCTTCATGTTGGCCAGCTTGTGCTGGATCTCCTGGAATGCGGCGATGGGCTGGCCGAACTGGACACGGTTCTTGGCGTACCGGACCGCCTCCTCCAGGCGGGCCTCGCAAATCCCAACCGCGGCCGGCAGCATGGCAGCCCGTTCCCAGACGAGAGTACTCATACCGACGCGAAATCCCTTGCCCACTTCTCCGAGCACGTTTTCCTCCGGCACGACGCAATCCTCGAAGATCAGTTCGCCCGTCGGGGAGGCGCGCATTCCCATCTTCGAAAGCTTTCTGCCCTTCTGGAAACCCTCGAAGGTACTCTCCACGATAAAGGCGGTGATCCCCTTGTGTCCCAGAGATTTGTCCACCGTGGCCAACACGACGAAAACGTCTCCGATCGGTCCGTTGGTGATGAAGGTCTTGGACCCGTTCAGGATCCAGCAGTCCCCCTTCTTCTCCGCCTTGGTGGTCATGGCTGCCACGTCACTTCCGGCGCCCGGCTCGGTCTGCGCGTATCCCCCGACCCATTCACCCG
>JAUWSZ010000429.1 GCA_030609865.1 bacterium
GCTCGCACAGGAAGACCCGTTTCGGCCAATCCTCCCCCTCCTCGGGAAAAAGGAAGTACACCTTTTCCAGCCACGGGCAGATCGTCCTGAGGGCGCCATAGTACGCATAGATCTGTTCCTGAGGATGGGCCAGGGTACTCAGCTGCTTGCCCAGTGCAACGACAACGGAGAGGTAGTCTTTGGCAGGTGTTTCGCGATAACGTTCCGTGCCCATCGGTACGAACCTTTCAGGTTGACCTAGATGTCGAACCATCTCGACTGTGCAGTAACAAGTCGTCCACCGCCTGGGAGAATCCGAAAGGTCCGACCTCCGGCATGAATCGGATGTTCCCTTCCCTCGGGATGTCCGGGTCGTGGCTGTCGTCGTCCCGCTTCACCAGGTAGGCCCTGTCCACGACCCGGAACATCGGCAGGTCGTTCGCCGCATCCCCCGCGGCGGCCGCCCATACGTCTCCGACAGCCTCTTCGTAGCGTTGTCGAACGTACTGAGCCGCCTTCCCCTTATCGGAGGCACCGTGGACGTGAAAGCATCTCCCACCGCGGGTCAATCTCATTCCGCCTTGTTCGATCGCCTCCTCAAATGCGGCGAGCGTCTCCCTGTCGTCATTCCCTTCGATCCAGAAGGGCTCATCAAAATCCCGCTGCCCTGCCAACCTCGCGTCTTCGAGGGCAAGGCGGGTCCTCCGGGAGATCTCCTCCGGCGTCATTCCGGAGAAGGTCCGGACGCTCATCCCCACGCATCCGGCTGCTTCCATGAGTACCCTGAGCACGTCTTCATGGCGAGCCCCGAGCGTGACCTTCCAGAACCGCTCCTTCTTCTCTCCTCCGGGCGGCTTGTCCCAGTGATCCACAGGAAAGAAGACGCCGCCCCCATTTTCCGCGATGAAGGGGGATCCGGGGTGGGAAGCATACCGCTCATGATAGAGTCGGATCTCCGCCCCTGTCTTGCTCGAACAAAAGATCACCGGCAGGTCCGCGTCCCGGCACCTTCCCAACGCCTCCAGGGATGGCCCGGGTTCGTAAGTCTCCCTGTCCAGCAGGGTCCCATCCAGGTCCGTGAAGAGAATCCAGCGGTGCTCATCCAATGCAGAAGCACCTCCTAATGCGGCTTGCGCCGCAAGGGGTCAGGGGGCGGGGGTCAGGGGTCAGGCCTCGCCGCCAGCCAGCCAACATGAGCTTCCCTCAACATCTACGCAAAAAACGTGGATGTTGCAATGAAAGACTCTAATATCATATTTTATTGTTGATAGGAAGGAACGCGGCGGTTGGCCGTTAGCTATTGGCTCCCAGCCCCTCCCCCTGCTCCTTCGGGTGCGGGCGCGGGGCCTGACCCCCGGATCTTTGGCTATTAGCTTTTAGCGATTAGCTTATAGCTCCTCGCCACAACCCCCGGCAGAGTGCCTGCCAAGGGGCGGCGGGGTGGGCTAACAGCTAACAGCTAAAAGCTAAGGGCATCTTTTACCTTTCACCTTTGACCTGCGGCTCCGCCGCCTAGGAGAAGAAGAATGAAATCAGTCGCTGTCCTGTTGGCGCCCGGATTCGAGGAGATCGAGGCGATCACCGTCATCGATGTTCTTCGGCGTGCCGACATTCAGGTAACAGTGGCAGGGCTGCGTGAGGGAGACATCACGGGATCCCACGAGATCACGGTGCGTCCTGACAAGACCCTGGACGAAATTCAACCGGGAGGCTTTGACATGGTCGTCCTGCCGGGCGGGTTCCCGGGCACGGACCATCTTCGCGAGGACCCCCGGGTCAGGGCCTTTGTGCAGGAAATGGCAAGGTCCGGGAAACACACCTGCGCCATCTGTGCGGCCCCCATCGTCCTCAAGGCGGCGGGCGTGGCCGAGGGCAAGGCCGTGACGAGCCACCCGATCGTACAGGAAGACCTGAAAGGGCTCGATTATCGCGAGGACAGGGTCGTGGTCGACGGCTCCGTGGTGACGAGCCGTGGCGCCGGGACGGCCATGGAGTTCGCTCTCGAACTCGTGCGTATTCTGGCCGGCACGGAGAAAGCGGATCTGTTGGCAGGGCTCATGATCGTGTGAATGGCCATTAGCGGTGAGGTATTAGCTTGTAGGTATTAGCCCACCCCCCACCGCCCCTGTTTCACGGGTAACCTTGGGGGGGAAGGGCTGGGAGCTAATACCTAACAGCTAATACCTAATACCCGCTCTTTCCTGACCCCTATCCTTTCTCCTTTGCCCTTTCTCCTTTGCCCTTTTACCTTTTACCTTTACCCTTTGCCCTTTCTTCTCCACCTTCCATACCGGTACAGCGTACCGAGCGCGCTGGCGGCCGCCTGGGGCGTAGGCACGATGGGTACGCCCTGGAACACGGATCGGCCGCACACCTCTCGCCATTCCGGATGCCCGGGCACGGAGACGATCACCGGCTTCTCTGCCATCGCCTTCTCCAGCAGGGCTCGATCTACGAACATAGATTCAACAGCAGAAGGCTTCTCCCGGAGAAGGGAAGACACGACCGTCCACGGTATAACCGGAAATGCGATCACGGCATCCACCTCCGGGGCCTCGAGGGCAACGTTCATCGCCTCCCGGAAGAGCCCGGAAGGGCCCACATCCAACGGGTTTCCCAGGTTCATCCATGCAGGGGCCTTCCCCCGAAGGGAAGACAGACTCGAAGGAGAAAGTTCCGCAAAGGCAAGGTTCTCCTCGACAATACGATCGGCGGCCATCACGCCCAGTGAGCCCGAAGCTGTCACGGTGAGCACCCTCTTTCCCTTGGGCAACGGGCACAGCGAGAAGACCTTGGCGGTCTCGAGAAGCTCCGCCGGATCTTCGGCGATCCAGACCCCGGCCTGCCGCAGGAAATCCTTGTCCAACAGTCGGAAACCGGCCATGGACCCTGTGTGGCTGCTCGTGGCCCTTCGTCCCGCCTCGGTTTGCCCGCCGAGGTAGGCCAGCACCGGTTTCTTCCGGGATACATTCCGGGCGGTCTCCAGAAAGTCCCGACCGCGCTGGATGCTCTCCATGTAGAGTATAATGACGCCCGTGTCCGGATCGTCCCCGTAGTAGGCGAGAAAATCCGTCTCGTCCAGGTCTGCACGGTTTCCGATGGTGGCCACCTTGGCGATCCGCACCCCTTGTGCCGGCGCTCCGTCCAGCAGGATATTCCCAAAGACCCCGCTCTGGGCGACCATCGAGATGTTCCCCGGTTGTATGTCCTTGAGAAGGATCTCGGTCGTACCGAACCCGTTAGGCACGTCCACCACCCCGATGCAGTTCGGCCCGATCATCCGTATGCCGGCCTCCCGCACAATCCTGGTGAGCGAGTCCTGCCGCTTCTTTCCTTCGGGCCCGATCTCGGCAAACCCCGCACTCATGACGATGACCGCCTTCACGCCCTTTGCGATGCATTCCCGCAGGACCTCTTCCACAAACTGGGCTGGGACCATGATGCAGGCAAGGTCGATGTCCACCGGTACGTCGCGAACGGAGGGATAGGCGCGTATGCCCTCGATTTCCTCCACCTTGGGGTTCACCGGGTAGATCCGGTCTCCCCATCCCTGGTCGATCAGAAACCGGGGCAGTCCGTGACCGAATCCAGCGCTCCGGCTCACTCCGATCAAGGCGACTGTCCGGGGGTGATAGAACAGGTCGATCAATTGTCTTGCATCTTCGTGCATACAGGTAGCCCATTTCCTTTCGTGCCCGTGCCCGTGTGCGTGCCCGTGCCCGTGCCCGAAGTGGAGGCGGGGCGGTGGCTTAGCATTTTCAATTAGCGCGGCTTCGGTGCCGGGAGATTGCCACGCTTCGCTCGCAATATCCCCCATTGTGCAAAAGGTCGCAGGGATCGAGCACATGGTGGCTTTTCCCTTTGCCCTTTCGCCTTTATCCTTGTCTATCCGTCCTTCCGTGTGAGGGCCCCTACCGGACAGATGTCGACGCAGCGCATGCAGTCGTCGCAGGCGGACTCGGCCAGCGGCTCC
>JAUWSZ010000288.1 GCA_030609865.1 bacterium
GCGCCTCCCGATCCACCTCGTCGACCGGGTCCACCCCGTCGAGCCGCGGGAACGTCACCCCTGCCGTACACTCGGCCAATCCGTAGGCCGGACAAATTGCCTCTCTCTTGAAGCCCACCGTCTCGAACTTACGGGCAAAGGCATCGACCGCGTTCGGGTTCACCGGCTCCGCGGTGACGAGCGCCACCCTCCAGGAGGAGAGATCCAGTCCCTCCATCCCACTCTTGTCGATCCACTTGACGCAACGGGAATAGGCGAAATTCGGGGCCTGAGAAATCGTCCCACCGTACTCGGAGACCGCGCGCAGCCAGGAGGTGGGCTCGAGCAGGAACGCCAGAGGCGGCATCAGGATCATTGGGGTGCGCCAGTAGAGGCAGGAATGCAGAGAACAGACGAGCCCGAGGTCGTGGTACAGAGGAAGCCAGCACACGAGAACATCCTCCGCATCGACCTTCACGGCCTGCCCCTGAGAGTGGCAGTTGGCCACGAGCTGCCGATGGCCTAGACAGATCCCCTTCGGGTCCCCTGTCGAACCGGACGAATACTGTACCAGCGCCACAGCCTCCGGATCGATCTCCCGGGACAACTCCGGGGCTCCTGTTCCATCGAAGCGGCCTATGTCCAGCACACCCTCGATAGAGGGTACGCTCAGGTTGAGACCCCCCATGAGCGGCAGGAGGGACCGAATCGTCAGACAAAACCTGGCACCTGCGTCACCCGCCACGTGCCGCACCCGTTCGAGGCCCACGGCGGCCTGTTGAAGGCTCATGGGCGGGTATGTGGGAACCGGCACCGCACCCAACATCTGCAGGCCGAAGAAAGTCTCCACGAAGTCGAAACCGGTGGGAAGCACCAGGATCACCCGATCGCCTTGTCCCACCCCCTCTTTCTCGAGTTGAGATGCTCGGCGGCGGGCCCCACTCAGGATTTCTGCGTAGCTCCGCGCCTCCGGGGGTACATCCCCCTTCTCGGACAAGAGGGTGATCCCAATATCGGGCCGGTCCCGATCCGCCTTTTCCAGTGCCTCGAAGACCGTTGAAGCGAAAGGGGCTGCTGCGCGCGCTGCTTCGAAGAAATCCGACATGACCTGTCGACTCCGGGGTGAAAAAACGGGTCTTACGCCAGGGATACGAGTCACAAAACTAATGGAAAACCTGAACGTGTGTCAAACCGAAGCACCCGGACGACCCAACCGTGTAGGACGCATGCCGATTGACAGGTTTTGTTTTTATTCTCTATACTTGAAGCTATCACAGAAACAGGGAAATACCATGCAGCCCGACCAGGTGGCTTCACGTATCCTTGAGATCCTTGCCGAAGTCGCAGAGGGTCTGGATCTGAGCAACCTTGACGCGGACCTCTCCCTCCGGGAGCAGCTCGGATTGGATTCGGTGGACTTCCTCGACTTTGTGATGGTGCTCCGCAATCGATACGGGATCGAAGTGCCGGAAGAGGACTATCAGGAGCTGATGACGCTCAACACTTCCGTGGAGTACCTGGGCCCCAGATTCGACAGAAGCGGGTCCTCCTAGCCTTGTCCATCACGTCTGCGTCTGCGACTTGGCGATGTATTTCATCATCTGGCCGATCACCATCGCCATGACCTCTCTTGGCAAGAAGTAGTCCGGTGCATTCTTCATAATGAGGTCGGTAAGTTCCTTTGTGCTCTCCTCCGCGTCCCCGGTCCGCCTGTACGATTCTTCCATGAGTTGACGGGTCTCCCTGGCAGCCTCGATCGACCTCGGCATGAATTTTCTCGCGTCTTCCCCGGTAAACGCGCCGTAGTGTTCCGCAAGATGTATGTCCACATCATACTGGCTGAAACGTTCGAGGGTCTCTTGATACTTGGTGAAATTCGAATTCCCGGCCGCGAAGACATCGTCGCCGAAGGGGATCCCTCCTGCATCCGAGGCAAACAGGGCCTTTTCCAAAGGCATATAAGCCGCAATCGAGTCGGAAGAGTGCCCCTGCGCATCGATGATCTCCAGTTCCACACCTCCCCAGTTCACCACATCCCCGCCTTCCACGGTTTCGTCAACTTCCACCCCGTCGAAGGTGAGGTCCAGCTCCTTTGCCTTCTCGTCCATGGAGCCCTCTGCAATCAAGGCCTTGTTCAGGAACGAAATACTCTGCACCACCTTCGGGTTCGCAAGCAGCTCCTTTCCCCTGGTCGAGGCGACCACCTTCAGTTGCGGCCATCTCTTCGCGAAGAAGGGTGCAATGCCGCAATGGTCGAAATGGGTGTGCAGGATGAGCAGCCTCGTGATCTTGGATTCCTCGATTCCGAACGCGGCCAGTTGCTCGAGGATGTCCGGAACGATCGTGATCATCCCCCCACCGACAATCGTGTTCTCCGTCCCCTTCAGGAGATAGACATTCGACTCTTCCCTTCCCAGGAGCAGTATACTTTCCGTGATCCATCCCGCCTTCGCTATCCGCATCAGCTTGTCCTCCGATCCTCTAATCAACGATTGTATATCCGTGCGTTCGAAACATGATCCTGAGCGTGTCCTTGGACATGTATTTCGGCTTCCACCCGAGCACTTCCTTGGCCCGGGTCGTATCGAGCACCCAGGGGTAGGACGTGTAATCCACCATGCCCGGTGGGGCCTCGACGGCCTTCAGATTCAACCGCCAAATCGTCCAGATGACCGCATAGTACAACCAGCGGGGCACCTTCACAGCCCTCTTGCCGAGCATGGCGCCCACCTCCGAACTCCGGACGACCCCATCCCCGGCAACGTTGAAGGCCCCGGGAACCTTCTTCTCGATCAGGAGCGAAAAAAGCTGTGCTACATCATCCTCGTGGACAAACTGCAGGTTTGGGTCTCTCCCGTCCACCAGAGGGACAAAGGGTTGGCTGGCGAAATACCGTGACAGGTAGTTCTGCGTATTCGGCCCGTATACCACGCAGGGGCGAACGATGTTGAAGACAACGTCCGGATGCTTCCTGATGAACTCAGCACAGTGCTGTTCATTCAGGCCTTTGTGGTGGGCGTAGTTGAAGGTGGGGGGGAAGACCCGGATCGGGTCGTCCTCCTTGAGGGGTTCCGGATTGTCGGGCCAGGCCCCGTACGCGGTCCCGCTCGACGCAACGATCACATGCCCGATGTTCAGTTCTTCGCAGATTCTCAGGATGTTCAGGGTCCCGTTCACGTTGACGTCGTACATCTGCTTCTCGTCGTGGATCGGATCTACGATGAACGCGAGGTGGACCAGGGTCTCCACATCCTGATCCTTGAAGAAATCGATCAAGCCGTGATCTCGAATGTCACGGTTCAGGAACGTCAACTTCTCGGACGAAACTTCAGGCTCCGTTATGTCCGTTCCCAGAATCCGAGTGCACGTGTCCTGCGAATCCAGGTACGCGATCAGACGCTGCCCGATATAACCACCGGCACCCGTGATGGCCACACTTCCCATAACGGTCCCTCCTGTTCATCTCTATCCCTGCTTCATCCCTGAACCCTGGTCCCTGACCCCTGAACCCTGGTCAGAGTACCCCGGGATTCTTTGATACAGACCTTTCCTCTCATCCGGGCTCGAGAATGTCAAATCTTGATGGGCTGTCCCCGATTACGCCAATTATCTCCCGCTGTTTGGGCAACGGCCCGTGGACCGGAGAGGAATCGATAAGCAAGGACTGGGAAGGGAGTTTCAGGCCTGGGAGCGTTTGTAGATTTCTTTCCTGGCGGGGGAGGTGCAGAGAAAGGCATCCCGGTACCGCATCTTGTGCGAGCATTTCAACTCAGGCGGGGGTCTCACGGCGAGGATCGTGTCGTCGACCAGTTCTAGGACATGACAGCGACAATCCTGTTCCTTGGAAAGACAGGAACCCGTATTGCCGCATTCCGGCTTGCTCGCTGCTTCTTTCTGTTCTGTCCGGGTTTGTCCCATGGCTCGCCTCCAATGCCGGGCAACTGAAAGACCTACCCTATTTATCGGATGAAGGCGGAAAATCTTGACTCGTGAGGAGCATCTGGGACATAAGGGACGCTCGGGCAACCCGCACCTGGGCCTTGGGGCCGGGAAGGGAACTACCGGAAGGCATAGAGGGAGGAAGAAAGCGATGAGAGCAAGGTCTCAAACGTTGCTTCTGGCCTGCGCGATTTCACTGATTCTGGCGGCACCGTCCGCGGTGAAGGCAGGAGATGTGGGTCGATATCAACTGATTACGCAGGAGGACCTGGTCCTTGTCCTGGACACGAAGGAAGGGCATCTGTGGCAATGGCAGTCCTTCGTAAAGGCCAACGCGGATATCGTCTATGACACGACCTACCTGGGCAGGATGCGCCCGGGCAAACAGCCCGGGGAGGTCATCGACACCTGGACCTGGACGGTCGAGGAATGGAGAAGGCGAAGAGGGATGCTGAAATCCCCAGACTGAATCAGTTGACCTGGAATAGATCGTTTTCATGAACAGGACGCTAGCCAACCATAGCTTTGGCGGAGGCGGCAATGCTCTGCGCGTCCAGGCCGACCAGCTTCAGGATGTCCGGGTAGGGAGCTACCTCCATCACGAATTCGTCCTGCAGGCCGAGCCGGACAAGGCGTCCCTTCCCGAGTTCGGCAAGGATCTCGGCAACGGCCCCACCAAGACCGCCAGCAATAAAGTGCTCTTCCACGGTCACGATCCGGCCGATTTCTTCCGCCGCCTTCTCAATCGCCTCCCGGTCGATGGGCTTGATCGAATGCATGTTCAGGACCCGCGCCGAAACGCCCTGCCCCTTTAGCAGATCGTGCGCCCGGAGCGCCTCGGTCACGCTGGCCCCGGTGGCCAGGATTGCCACGTCCGAGCCTTCCCGTAAAACCGGTGCCTTCCCGATAACGAACTCCTCTGCGTATCCCTCGATCGCCTGAATGTACCCGAAACGGATGTACACGGGGCCGTCCACCTCGGCAGCGGCCATGACGGCCTGGGTTGCCTCCCC
>JAUWSZ010000697.1 GCA_030609865.1 bacterium
AACTCATCCATGTTCGTCTTGCCCAGGAAGACCGCCCCTGCCTCGCGCAGCTTCCGGACAGCCGTCCCGTCGAAGGGGGGGACAAAGTGTTCGAGCATCCTGGAGGCGCAGGTCGTGCGGACACCCCGGGTGTTCATGTTGTCCTTGATCGCCATCGGAACGCCGCACAAGGGGCTCGTCGCGTCCCCGTTCGCGCGTCGCTTGTCTGCCTCCCTCGCCTGTGCCAGGGCCACCTCTTCGGTGACCGTGATGTAGGCGTTAAGTTCTTGATTCAGCTCGGAAATTCTGTCTAGAAGATGCCGGGTTACCTCCTCGGAGCTGACCTCCCGTCGCGTCAGTTTCGCATGCAGGCCCTGAATCGTCTCTTCGTGCAGATCCATGCTGTCAACAACTCCGTCGGCCTGTTAATCGAGGATCTTGGGAACCCGGAAGAAGCGTTGCGCCCGCTCCGGCGCGTTCGCGAGCACCGCGTCCACGCCCGGACCCGGACGAACCTCATCGGCACGGTAGGCGTTTACCAGGTCAACCACGTGGGAGGTGGGTTGGACATTCTCGGTATCCACTTCCTTCAAACGATCGAAGAACGCCAGAATCGTGCTCAACTGTTCGGAATAGAGCTCCTTCTCTTCCTCGCTGAGCTCGATTCGAGCCAGCATGGCAGCGTACTCGACCTGATTCTTGTCGACCTTCAATGTGTCTCTCCCTCCCGTGAACGGAATCTCATAAGATACCACATTGCCGATTTTTCTATCAACTTCCCGAAACGACAGGCGATTGACAAACGAAATGGGTTGTCGTTATGATCAGGCAACTTCAGGGAAAAGGCCCCAAAATGTTAGAGCGGATCGTTCTCCGCATCCACAAAAAGCTCATCGGACTCGTGGAGATCAAGGGCATCGTCCTGTCTGCAAGGCCCTATGCGGAGCAGATACAACGATTCCGGAAAATCTCCAACGTGAAGGCGATTCTGGTACGCATCGATTCTCCAGGGGGAAGTGTAGCGCCCTCGCAGGAGATTCATGAAGCGATTCATCGAGCGCGCGAAGAAAAGCCGGTCGTCGCTTCCCTGGGATCGGTCGCGGCCTCGGGGGGATACTACATCGCGAGTGCTGCGGAGAAGATCTTCGCGAACCCGGGAACGCTCACGGGAAGCATCGGGGTTGCCATGCACACGCGGAATATCCGGGACCTCATGTCAAAGATCGGCGTGGAAAGCTCTGTGATCAAGAGCGGGAAGTTCAAGGACGCGGGCTCGCCCTACCGAAGCATGACGCCCGGAGAGGAGCGCTATTTACAGGAAGTCTCTGACGAGATTTACGGCCAGTTCGTGGAGGCCGTGTCGAAGAGCAGGAAGATGAAGCAGGAGACGGTGGAAAAGATCGCGGACGGGAGGATCTTCACCGGGAAAAGGGCACAGGAGCTGGGGCTCGTGGATGCGATGGGGGGTCTGGAGACGGCCGCAAGAGAGGCGGGGAGGATGGTGGGAATTACGGAAGAGCCACACATCATCTCCTTCAAGAAGAAACGTCGAAGGTTCTCACAATACTTCATGCAGGCGGCCGTGCATCAGCTACTCGCCAACTGGGAACTGGAATCCGAATCGCTGCCGGGATTCCTGCTGCTCGCCCCGATCCGGGGCCTCTGAAGGCAGCCTGAAAAAAAAGAAGAACCATGTCACAGGACGCAATTCGTTTTCATACGATCGACTCCGATTCCGACCTTGTTGCCGTCGCCGAAGTTTCCCTGTTCAGCGGGGTCTACCTCCGGGGATGGTACGTCTACCAGAGAGGCGCCGAGATCGAGGTGCTGCCTCCCCACAAGGTCTATCAGGATCCCGTCACCGGGGAGGAAAAGGTCTGGAGCATCCTCCACTTCGAAAGCGAGGAAACCTCCAGACAGTGGATGGAACGGGTGAAGGATGAATACCTCCGCTGGTCGCGGAAGGGAGGCTCGGTTGCAGATTGATCGACGGCGATTCAAGAGGCATCAACTGGAATTGCCCATAAAGTTTCGTATCTACCTCCCCTCTCGTCCGGACACCAGCTCGACATTCCTTTCCGCACAGCTTCATGATCTCTCCCAGAGCGGCATGCGGCTCATGACGAACATCGTCCAGAGCGGTCCCCTCCACATCTTCCATCCGGATCCTACAACCCCGGAACAATCCCACCTGGAGATCGAAGTCCCTGACGGCGAACAGACGCTCACGCTCATCGGAAGGGTGGTTTGGTACGACCAAAATACAGAGGAACACCCCTATTCGTTCCGGGCAGGCGTCGAATTCGTGGACATAGGGTCAGAGGACCGGAAGAGGATTCAGTCCCTGATCAACAGAGCGCAGTCCACCCCATCCCCCGCTTCTTCAGACGAGCCCTCTCCCGCTTCTTCAGATTAGCAGCGCGAAGCCTGGCGATGATCAGGCATGGAAGGAGAAAGAATTGACCGCCCCCAATATCTCCACGGGTGACACGCCGCCGGGCGTAGCCGTGATCGGGACAGGCTACTGGGGGAAGAACCTCGTGCGGGTCCACCACCGACTCGGGGCCCTGAGGCTCATCTGCGACAAGGATGAAACGGGTTTGGCCCGGTTCAAGGAGCTCTACCCGGGCGTGGAGGTCTGCCTGGC
>JAUWSZ010000137.1 GCA_030609865.1 bacterium
ATTCGACACCGAGATCAAAGACCCGCCGGATATCTACAGTTCAGCGAACATCAGCGAGGTGATGCCCGGCGTCCTCACACCGCTGTCCCTGGACGCGGTGAAGTCGTGTGATTACGCGTTCTGGAAGATCAACCACGATGTGGGGCTGATCGAAGAGCCTTTCCCGGAAGGGGCGCAGGATTTGCTGTTCATCGGCCTCTTCAACGGCCGCCTTCACCTGAACATTTCTACCTTCTCTCGCATCCTCAGCAAGATCCCCGGGGCCTCGGCCGCTGATACGGATCGACCGATTCCAGTAGACGAGAGATTTGTCCAACCGGGAGATGGCAAGTTATCCCCCCGGACGATCCTTTTTCTCTCCACCGTGGTGATGAAAGGGATTGGCCTTCGGCGGAAAGCGCCGAAGGAACTCGACAGGCTCACGTCCCGGCTGCATCGTCGAATCGTCGAGAATGAGGCCCGTGATTTCTCCCAAATGGAGCTCAAGGATTTTTCCGAGCTGCTGGAGCTCAAGTCCCGGGAAGGCCGGGAAATCGTCACCCTCCACATCCTCCACTCCCAGCTCGCTCCTGTGTACTACGGGACGTTGCGCAAACTTGCCAGGAACTGGTTGGGTGATGAAACCGGGGCCTTTTCAGCCCGGCTCGTCACCGGCCTTGCCACGATGGAGAGCGCAAAGCCGACCTTTGGGATCTATCGGCTCTACCGGTTCGTAGCGGGTTCACCCACTCTCACCAAGCTTTTCCAGGAGAGCAAGGCCCGGGAGATCCTGCCCAGGCTGAAGAGCGGCCACAAAAGTGAAATAGCGGAATTCAACCAACGTCTCGATGCGTTCCTGAAGGAGTATGGATACCGCGCCGTGGCCGAAGCCGAAATGAGGGCGCCTTCCTGGGAAGAGGATCCCACCTTCGTTCTCTCCATGATTCAGAACTACCTCCGCGCAGGGAGCGTGGAGGACCCGGCAGACATCGAGGCACGGCAGCGCAAGGACCGGGAAGCAGCCACAAGGGATGCCCTCGCCGGTCTGGGTTTTGTCAGGAGGGGGGTCTTCAAGTGGGTGTTAAAGGAGGCCTGCACCTTTCTTGCTGCCAGGGAAAACGGCAAGGCCCTGACCATCAAGGGGCTTCACGACCTGAAGAAGACGCTCAGGGTTCTCGCCAGGCGACTCGTTGAAAAGGGGATGCTGCAAGACCCGGACGACATATATTTCCTGTCCATGGAAGAGTTGATCGCCTATTGCCGGGGCGAGAAGATCGATGTGCCGTCTCTGATCCCCCGACGCAAACAGGAATACGAGCGCAACAAGACGATCACTCTTCCGGAGACCTTCACGGGCCGGCCCATCCCGATCCAACACGAAGAGGAGGTGCCCGAAACCAGCCTGCTCAAAGGCCTGCCGGTGAGCCCGGGCCGTGTGACCGGGCCCGCACGGGTCATCATGGACCCGAGGGAAGACGCGCACCTGGAAGAGGGAGAGATCCTCGTCGCTCCGGTCACGGACACAGGCTGGACGCCGCTCTTCATCCTGGCCAAGGGCCTGGTCGTGGACATAGGGGGCCTTCTTTCCCACGGGTCGATCGTGGCCAGGGAATTCGGGATTCCGGGCGTGTTGAACGTCATGGTGGGGACCAAGCTGATCAAGACCGGACAGATCATTACCGTCGACGGGGCCAAAGGGGAGGTCTATCTGCATGAACCGTAAAGGGATGGTCAGGAGCCTGGCTTTGCCTCGCGTGATCGATGGGATAGGGAGCGATTTTTTTTACGCATTCAGAAAGGAGGTGCACATTCATAAAGAGCAGTGAATCATCGGCGTAAACACCGAAAAGAGACCAGGAGGCAATCTCATGGAAACCACAAAAACAAGCCATCAAGAGACGTTTCTTCGTTCCGCCATTTCGATCGGCCTTGCCGGTTTTCTCATGCTCGGGCTGACAGGTTGCCCACCCCCGCCGGTACCCCCCAACCCTGCAGGGGACTCAGCGCTCACGCAGCTCTCGTCAGATGCCTGGAGATACGACCTGAGCCACCAGAGCGAGTTCCCGTACGGGACAATGATCTACTTCAACTTCAGGGACGACATCAATGACATAACAGCCATGTTTGGATATGGGGTATTCCGTTCGGACAACCCGCTCTTTGCTGCGGATGCAAACTATTACAGCACCACCTCGATGTTCGTTCCGAATCCGGCTGTAACGGATTCTATGCGCGTATGGGCCCCAAACGATTTCAATATTTCAGATCCCCCTAACTCTACCACCTTCAATGATGGCCCCGGTACTTATGAATACGTAAGCACGTTCGGCTATATCGATGTCCTCGATGCTCCGGCTACTCCTGCCGGCTCCAACCTCGCGAACACGTATCACATTGGTGGTGAGATAACCGACAAGGATGATCCAACAAAGACCATATCCTGGGACCTCACTTTCGAACGAGTAGAGGTTCCTGGGTGGTTTCCCTGGGAGAAATGGCCCCTGCCTGATGCCGTGGGTATCTTCCCGAACTCCTGGATAGACTATTTCGTCCACATGCCTGTCGCCAAGGTGAACGGAACGTACACTGTTGACGATGGAGTGGGGGTGCCTACAGTCTATGACGTCGTGAATGCGAAGGGATATCACGACGGGTTTCACGGTGAGTTCCTCTTCACCGAAGTGGAGTGGGACTGGGTGGACTACAAGGAGTGGACACAGGACCCGCTTCCGCCGGGCAGCGAGCCTGACCTTGATTTCTGGGTTATGCTCCTGAATCAACCCGGGCCGTACTATGTCTGTGAGGACGGCTGGGATCCCTGCAACCCGGGTAACCTTAGGGCCTATTACGATGGTATTCCCTATGATTTCTACCGGGAGGAGATCAATGTGCAGCGCTTCGGATGGACCCCGGATCCGGATTTCGGGGGGCAATATCCGACGGAGGAGATCATCACAGGCGAGAACGAAGACAACTATATATGTATTCACTGGGAGGTACTCCCGGGCCGGGTGGAGAAGTCCCATTGGGATCTTCCTGAACCTCTGCAAGACAACGTCACTTACGAGTTTGTAGCAAATGTTGAGGGCTCACTTATTGCCAAAGACCCGGGAGGCGATTGTTCGAGCTGTGAGGTCGACTGCACCGCGCCATGTCTTGCGTGCGGGACCGTGTTGAAGGAGTTCGGCGGCATCGGCTGGACCGACTATGTCGGCCCTCCCTTCCTGTAACAGGAGTCCACGATGGGATTGCTCAGGTCGTCTTCTCCAGTGACGTCCTTGACGAACACGCTGAAGATGAGCGCCTACGCCGCGGTCATCGGCACAGCCACGCGGCTTCAGGGGGGCCACCGACCCATGCCCGAGGAGGTGGAGTATGCAAAGCCCCCCGTCACGGATGACCCCCTGTACAACGACAGCCACTACTTCAACTTCTTCGATCACGATCACGGAATAGGCGCCTTCACCCGCATCGGTAAGCTCGCCAACCGGAATGCCTCGATCGGCCTCTTCTTCATCTATCTGAGGGAAGGCCAGGCGTTCATCTTTGCCCAGAGTGAACACATCCCGCGGGACCGGACCGATCTCCGGTCTGGATCGCTGCGATATGAAATCGTGAAGCCCCTCGAAGAGCTGCAGATCGTCAACCGCGCAAGGTTCCTCCGGCTGGAAAACCCGAGGGACTGGATCGATCCCGTCGGGCTCTGCCACCGTGTGAGCGACGATGACTTCGTGGATGTGGACATAGACATCACGTTCAAGGGGTGGGGGGAGGTCCACAACGCGAAGAAACTTTATGCCCGCGGACTTGCCCGCCGTATGATCGAGAAGGACTTCGGCCTGAAGGACCTCATGGAAACGAGCAAGTACGCGGCGGAGCACTATGAGCAGGCCGGTTCGTACAGAGGCACGATCCGGATCGGGGACCGGACCATCAAACTCGAGAATGCCACCGGCCATCGAGATCATTCCTGGGGCTACCGGGACATCTCGGCGGCAAAGAGCTGGACCTGGCTCACCGTCCAGTTCAGGGAGAGCATGGCGGTCAACGTGGCCTGCTTCAAGGCGGGTAAGCTCGACATCATGAGCGGGTACATCTACCGAAACGGCCGAAACCACGCCCTCCGGGAGATTCAACTCGACACGGTATACGAGGAGGACGGACTCACCCAGAAATTCCTTCGCTTCATTGTGGAGGATACGGGCGGGTTCAGGATGGATGTGGAGGGGAGGGTGCTCAACGCGATTCCGATCGTGGTGGTGGATGACGACAAGACCCGCACCCTCGCCTTCGAGGCGATGACCGAGTATCACTGGCAGGGCCGCATGGCTTACGGGATCTCAGAGTATGTCCACCGGATCGACAAATAACACAGGGGAACGGATAGGGGGGAGGCAGATGAAAACAAAAGAGAAATGCGTAGTGGCCGGAGGGGGGCCGGCAGGGCTCGAGATCGCGGCGCTTCTGTCGAAGCTGAAACCCGAGCTGGATCCGATCCTGTTTGAGAAGGACCCCGTGGTCGGCGGCAGAGCAAAGCCGTACTGCATCAACGGGTTCTGGATCGATCACGGCCAGCACTACACGATCATGTTCGGCGAGGCGGCGAGCGGGTGGCCCCAGTACCAGCCCCAGGCGAGTTGTGCCGAACTCGCAGGAGCGAACCTCATCTACGAATCTGCTGAGCCGGCCGGTGTTGCCTTCATGCACCCTGCCTGCCCGGGGGAGGAGATCAATCAGAATCGATTCTGTCCACTGACTGAGGCGTTCGACAGGGAACTCGTGAAGAGACTTTTCCCTTATGTCAACGACGAAACCCTGGAGGAAATCGCGGGGTACTACAATGAATTGTTGAATGAGCTGCCCGAGACCTACCTACCTGCCGTGGCCGCCGGTTTCGACTACAGCAAAATCAAACAGGTGACCGTGGATGAATGGTTCGATGCGCGTTCCCCCACTGCGTCCGCAGCCCGGTACCTGAAGTCGATCATGGCCCACAATGCGGCCGTCCCGGTGGAGGATGTGGGAAACTGCAACGTTTACGGCATGGCGGCCATGTTCATCGGCTTGAACATGGATCTGCTCCGGTATGCGCATCCCGTAAACCCGAATCCGCCCAAGTACGGCTCCTGGGGTGCAGAGGTTTTCGCGTTTCGTGATGCGATCGAGAAGAACGGGGGAAGGATACACACCGAAACAGCCGTAAAGAAGATCATCATCGAGAACAAGAAGGTCACCGGAGTCGTCGTCGAACACGAGGGCCGTGAAGAGCACATTGAAACGGATCTCGTGATCTGCGACATCCCTCCGCCGGAGGCCCTCGAGGCAGGGATTCTGGACGAAAAGGAGATGCCCCGGGAGTGGGTCGAAGGCATTCGAAGCACGGAGAAGAAGGAGAAGGACTGCTACAATACGGGTTACGTCATGGCAGGTTTCTGCCTGAAGAAGCCCTTGGCGAAGGGCGGCTTCTGGACCGTGCTCCTGGACGAAGAGGGCAATATGGTGGGAAGTCTGGAAACGCAGAGAACACCAGAGACCGCACCGCCGGGCAAGCAAATGATGTCCATCATGAGATGGTTCCGCCTGGACGACGTGAAGATGAACATGAAGACGGCACAGGAGGTCATGAACGAATTCTTCCTCCCCTATCTGCGGCTGCACTGGGAGGAGTTCGATGATGTGGTGGAGTCTTGCTACATCCATTTTCATCCCTATGTGTGGGACCAGGTCCTGATATACAATCCTGAGGTGTACACAACGCCGATCGACGTGCCCGAGGTCGAAGGGCTGTATTATGTCGGCAACTGGGCGAGGGCGGGTTTCATCCTCACCTCCCGGTGCGGCGATTCCGCGCTCAAATGCGCCGAGCAGATCATCGGAAGAAAGCTCCTGTAAAGCACTGTTCGGAGCGAATCAAGGCAGAGGAATATTTCCGGGTAAGAATGGGCCGCGGGATGACGGAGGGATGAAATGATTACCGGGACAGCGGTGTTCAACGAAGGCTCTGTGTTGGCAGTATTTCTGATCGGTCTCCTCGTTTCCATCAAATTTAAGCGACGCTGGCATATAACAGAAATCATCACCATGTATGCGCTCGGCCTCTTGTTCGAAATCCTCACTTCCCATATGTGGAATTACCACAACATATTTCTTGTTTTCCCATTCGCAGAACATCTTTCGGTGACCTTTCCTCTGGGATGGGCAGGCATGATCATGACCGCGACAACCATGGCGGAAACGCTCTGGAGAAAATTCGAAATAAGGACATGGTGGATGAAACACGTCGTTCTCATGCTCTCCTGGACGGTGGCAGGTGGTATTCCCGAGACCATTCTCTATAACACGGGATTGTTCGACTATGCACGAGATGCGTCTACGGAACTCACTTTTATTCTAGGCCAGGTAGACCCCCTGCCCCCAACAATGATTCTGGTTGGCTATGGATTGCTGCAACCCATCGTGTCATACTATTTCCTGTGGATGGAAAAGGGGCTGGCGGAAAAAAGATGAATGAGAAAGTTGGGGACAGGTCTTCCGGGTCGACACATCATCGCCGATTATAGAGAGCTTCTTCCCGGCAGTTTTTCTCCAAGCATCATTATATCGGACAGCAGCAATTTTATCTTCTCCAGAGTTGTACAAAATGATCCCCATAAGGAGCGAATTGTGACACAGAAAGAGATTCTCTATTCCCGGGAGGGGTCGGTGGCGGTCATTACCTTGAACCGCCCGGAGAGGATGAATGCGTTGACCCTGGCCAACCATGACGAGCTGGCCCAGGCGATCGACGAGGCGTACAAGGACGACCAGGTACGTGTGATCGTCC
>JAUWSZ010000553.1 GCA_030609865.1 bacterium
GGAATGCGGGGGTGTCGGATTCTGACGGCCGAATCGGTGAATCCGGGAAGGCACGAGGAGACTCGTTTCTGGTCTCCGGCGGTGGAACGGGGTCGAGCCGGCCGGCCGGAGCGTCAGTTCCCGGATCAGCGAACAGGGTCTGTTTCAGGTGATCCGCCACGGACCGCGTGATCCGGGTCAGGGTCGTGAGCACACCCTCTCCCTTGACGGCGACAGCCTCGAAGAAGGGGAGACCGGGTGCGTTCAGGAGGCGATTCATCTCTTCCAGGGACAGGATGTTCGGCAAGTCCCTCTTGTTGAATTGGATCACCAGGGGGATCTTGGACAGCTCTTTTCCGATGGAGCGAAGGTTCTCGGCGAGATTCTTCAGGTTTTCCAGGTTTTCGTTGGCCATCTCTTTCTGGGAGTCCGCAACGAAGACGATCCCGTCAACACCCTTCAGTACCATCCTTCGCGTTTCGTTGTAGAAGATCTGCCCGGGGACGGTGTAGACATTGAAGCGGGTTCGAAACCCGGATATTTCCCCAATTTGGACAGGCAGAAAATCGAAGAAGAGCGTACGGTCCGTCTTGGTCTCGAGGGAGATCAGCTTGCCCCGCTTGTCGGGAGCCAGCTTCCGGTGAATCCACTCGAGGTTCGTGGTCTTCCCAGACAGCCCGGGCCCGTAGTAGACGATTTTTGCGCTCAATTCTTTCTTGGTGTGGTTCAATAGAGCCATGGCTTGTACATTACCTCCTGGGTTGCCATTGCGGCTACAAGAGCCCCCGGACCATCAGGATCTTCCTTGCTCCAGACGCCACATGAACAGAAACATCCTTGCTCTTTGCAATTTTCCGAAGGTCGTAGTCCCGGAAGTTGCGAATCAGCCTCAGGGAAAGGGCCAATGGTGTCTTGGGGTTCTGCGCCAGAGCAAGCCGAACCGGATACTTCTTCATCCAGTCCTTCCGTTTGCTGAGAAGGGACAATATCTCCTCCGGCAAGGTTCTTTCCTTGGCAAAATTCAGGATCTCCTGGTCCGATATCCGTGGATTCTGCAGAATGCAAGAGAGGATCTGCTTGTTCGGTTGCCTTGCGAGCAGCGACCTGGCCTCCTTGTCCCCTGTTTGAGCCAACCGCATCTTTTCGGGAAGGCCCATGTCTGGAATCCTCTTGGCGAGGGGACCTTCCTGCTGGTTGTGCGCGGGGTTCGGCATATTCCCTACTCGACACCCTGTCGGACGTGTTGGAGCGGTTGAGCGGAACACCCTTGTCCCCGCTCGGCCTTCTCTCTTTTTCGTATTGTATCGGCAAAGAGGAGAGGGAACCTTAATGATTTCGTTGAATATTTCGGGGGGGAGGATCCGCTGCAAAAACGGGCTATTTGGCCCTCTCAACGCCGGGCCAGAGGAGATGGTGCAGGGGGAGTTGGATGCGGGCCTCGATCCTGTCGGCGAGGATCCATTCGGCCAATTCCCTCGGTTCGCAGGCGCCGTGGGCCGGGCTGAAAAGCACCTTCTCGGGCGGGCGTGGCTGGCTCTGTCGCAGGAGACGTCTCGCCCAGAGATAATCCGCACGGCTCTGCACCACGAACTTGACTTCGTCCCGGGATCGGAGATGGCGCAGGTTATCCAGGTTCATTCGATCACTCATCCCGCTGTCCGGGCACTTGATGTCCAGTATGCAAACGGATCCGTCGGGGAGGGATCGAATGTCCAAGCTTCCGTTGGTTTCGACTAGGACGGTGTGGCCCTCCCGGACCAAACGATCGACGAGTGTGGGGCATTCATCCTGGAGGAGGGGCTCGCCTCCGGTCACTTCCACGAGGCCTGTGTAATCGGGAGGCATGGCCGAGAGGACATCCTCCACCGACATGCTCTGCCCATCCTCGTAGGCATACCGGGTGTCACAGAAAGAGCATCGAAGGTTGCAGCCTGTCAGACGGACAAAGAAGCAGGGCAATCCGGCGAAAGAGGATTCCCCCTGGATACTGAAAAAGGTTTCGTTCACGACCAGGGCCATGGTTCCATCCCTGTTCCGTCTCGGTTGGTTTGGGCTCAGAATCTACCACTTCCTGTCAGAGTTACACAATCGAGGACGAGATAGAGGCTCTGTAAGGCCTTGCCGTTAGGTATTAGCCCACCCCCAACCACCCTGTTGGGGGCAATGGCGGGGAGCTAATACCTAATACCTAATACCTGACCCTCTATGAGGAGGGGGGGGGGACAGGGATCGCACTCTAACGTTGAATCGCCCGATGGGTGAATTCCTTGTCCGGGATCTCCTGGGCGAGTTCGATCTTCTCGAGGGAGATCTCTGTCTTGTGATTCTTCTGAACGTTTTCCATCGAGAAATGGAGGGGCAGGATCTCCTCGCCCACGGGCCCTGTTCGCAGGACGTTCATTACCTTGTGGGGTCTGCCCTTCTTGTCGACGAACTCCACCTTGTATGGAATGAAGTCGACCTTGTCCACCCACGAAGTCAGTTTGCTGTATTCAGAATCGCTGTCCGGCTTGGGGATCGATTCGATCACCCAACACGATCGCCCTTCCAGGTCCTCTTCGGAAAGGGTGCGATGCTCCGCATCGTCCACGTCCTCGTTTTCCATGTCCGCATACGAGAAATCGCTCCCCATGAAGCTCTGGTGTTTCTGCTCAGAGGCGATCCTTCGAATCTTCTTCAGGGCCGGCAGGTAGATGAAGACGTCATTGGCTTGATCGGCGTGTTCCCAGACGAGAAAGGCCGTCCCCTTCACGTCGGCAGGCGCAAGGAAGTAGGCCACGCTCTTTGCCTCTCCGTTTCCGTAATCCTTCCTCTTGGTCCGTAGCTTGCGGACGCGTTTGTTTCCCCTCTTGTTGATCAGGACCATGGTGAGGTCACTCACCGAATTCTGTGGGAACTGCTTGTCCCGTGCCTTTCTCAGGATTTCGCTCGCGGAGAGGGATTCCGATGCAGGCCCTGCAGGAAAGGCAGGGGAAGCGAGGAGGATGCCACAGGCCGCCAGTGTTCCGATCAGAGAGAATCGAATCGTTTTCAAGATGAACCCCTTTCGTTTGCAGAAGCGATTCGGTGAGTCGTCGCTCCCTCAGGAGCCAGTTGAGAGGCCCGGAGATTGTCCGTCATTCCATGGTGTGAGATACCCCACTACCCCGAAGCCTGTCAAGCTGTCCAGGGTTCCCTCTCCGATTTGCTTGGGCTCCCTCTCTCGTTGTTTCGTGGCGAGTGGCGTTCGTGCCCGTGCCTAGGCCGAAGGCCGGTGCCCGTGCCCGTGCCCGAAAATGGCTCTTAGCTGTCAGCCGTTAGCTATTAGCCCAC
>JAUWSZ010000570.1 GCA_030609865.1 bacterium
GTCCAGGGTTCCCTCGTAGATTTGTGCCGGGCGACTTTGTAGAGGGGGAGGGAGACGGAGCCCAAGCAAATCGGAGAGGGAGCCCTGGACAGTACCGAACGGCGAGCCTCTCGTGAAACATAGCGATATTTCCAAGTCACGCCACTAGCTGGGGGAAAGCGGGTTTGGCGCTCCTTCGATACCTGAAGCCGGAACACATCTACATCCGTTGTCCGCTCGACTCAAAGGATGGGGTCCTGGAGTGGCTCTCCATGGTTGTCGCGGAGAGCGGTATCGGCATCCCGCAGGAGACGCTTCGAGAAAAGCTCTTCGAGCGCGAGCAGACGATGAGCACCGGGATCGGCAACGCCGTTGGGGTGCCCCACACCCTGGTGGAGGGCATCCAGGGCCTTCACGCCTATGTCGTCACGCTCGAGGAACCGATTCCCTTCGACGCCGTAGACCGCGAACCCGTCATCGTCGTCATCGGGCTGTTCGGCGATCCGGACACCCCCAACCTTTCCCTCGGTGCGCTGGCCACCCTCGGGCGCATCCTGAGGGATGAGCGTTTCGTTCAATCCCTGTGGAAGGCCCGTACGAAGGAAGAGGTCTACCGGCTCCTTTCCGAGAAAGAAGAGAAAAAGGAGTCGTAGGCGCCATGTGGCTTCTCATATACATCTTGAATGGTGATCGGTACCTGACAGAGGTTCTCGAGGAGCTTCTGGAGATCGGCGTCACCGGGGCATCCATTCTTGATTCTGTGGGCATGCTGCATTTCCTGAGCCAGGAGATTCCCATCTTCGCCGGCTTCCGCTCCATCTTGAAGGGGACGAAGCCTTACAACAAGATCATCTTCTCCGTGATAAGAGACGAACAGCTGCTCGAGCAGGCCCTGGCGACGATCGACGAGACGGTAGGCGGGATCGCGAACGGCAAGAGAGGGATTCTCTTCTCGTTGCCCGTGGATCACTTTTTCGGTCCGGGGCGGACCCCGACGCCGCAGTAGAGGGCCTTCTCTCCAGCGGCCTGCTGCAGCGGTACTTCCCGAGCCCCAGAGAGAGCGCTGGCCTTGAAGACCCTTGCAGCCATCCTTTTCCTCGCCGTCCTCGCACTAGCGGGCCACCGAAAGAGCTTCGTGAAGGTCCTCCCTTCACGGGCCGGAAGCTTCTTCTTCCTCACCGGCACGGAGTTTCTCCTGGTCGGCTACCTGTTGGGCGATTCTTTTCTCGGAATCCTGGACGCCGCTACCCTCGATCAGGTACGTCCCTTCCTGATCGTCGGGCTCGGGTGGATCGGGCTTCTCGCGGGCATCCAACTCGAGTGGAAAGCCCTTGGGATGTTCGGCCGCACGAGCTACCTCTGGATCCTGTTGTACGGATGCTGTGTCCTCTTTCTCGTCTCGGGCGGCCTGTACGGCCTGTTTCACATCTGGTTTCCCTCTGACCCGCAACTCGGCCTCGCCGTGGCCGTGCTCGCCGTGACGGCCCTCTGCACGGGCCAGGCTTCGATCGCCCTGTGGATGCAGCACGTCTCGAAACAGAAGCGCCCCCTGGGTCTCATGCTGCAGTTCGTATCCAGCGTCAACGACGTGATCGCAATCGTTCTCTTCGGCCTCCTCGTGGGGTTCTACCAGCCCGCACAGGGGGGGATCGGGCTCCCTCTTTTCCCGCTGCAGAAATTTGTTGTCAGTCTCCTGCTCGGGGCCCTGATGGGGCTCCTCCTCCTCATGCTCTTCCGTACGCGGCTCGGCGAGGTGGACAAGATTCTGATCGTTATGGGGCTGGTCCTCTTTGGTGGCGGCATGGCCTATCTGCTCGGGATTTCCCCGCTTCTGCTGCACCTGATCGCGGGCGTGATACTGGCCAATTTCAGCCTGAAGAGCGAAGAAACCTTCCAGCTTCTGATGCGTATCGAAAGGCCGCTCTATCTGATCTTCCTGATGATTGCGGGCGCCTACCTCCGCATCGGCAGCCCTCTCGTCGTCCTCCTTGCGGTGGCCTACGCCCTGATCCGCGCCCTTTCGCAGGGCGTCGCGGGCAGGGTGTTCCTGCGACGGGTCTTCCGAGGCGGGGAGAACGCGCGCACCCATGCACTGGGCTGGGGCCTCACGTCCCAGGCGGGCATCGGGGTGGCACTGGCCGTCCACTTTCATCTCTGGATGGCGGCCCCTTCGTCCCTGCCCATTCTGAACGTCACCTTTTCCGTGCTGCTCCTTGCCATCCTCATAAACGAGTTGTTCAGTCCGCTTGGGCTGGCCTACGTCACGAAAGAGAAATGACCCATCTGTTCGTCCTGTTCGTTCTGGTTCTGCTTCAGGGGATTCTTCTGAAGGGATTTCCCCAGGCCTTCTCCCTGGTGGAAGTCCAGCTCACCCTGAACTTCGGTTTCCTCCTTCTCGCCGCTTACCTGTTCGGGGAGTGGACCGCACGGATCCGCCTGCCCAAGCTTACCGGTTATCTTTTCGCCGGCATCCTCCTCGGGCCGGACGTGTTGGGGTACTTCTCCCGCGAATCGGTGGCGTCCCTGGGCTTCATCGACGAACTTGCGCTGGCGTTCATCGCCATCTCGGCGGGCCTGGAACTCCGGATGCAGGATCTCCGCAAACAGTGGCGGGTCCTGTCCGGCCTGATCGTGGGAATCCCGGTGACGGTCTTCTGCACGATGTTCTCGTTTCTCTATTTCGCCCTTCCGCAGCTCGGACTCCTGCCGACGTTGCCGTCGGCACAGAGGACGATCCTGGCGGCCCTGTTGGGCACGCTGGCGATTGCACGTTCCCCTTCGTCGACCCTGGCCGTGATCAAGGAGTGCAAGGCGAGAGGGGAGTTCTCCGAGTCCGTCCTGTGTGTGACGGTGGTGATGGACATCCTCGTGATCATGGTCTTCTCGCTGTTTCTCGCCCTGGCGGGCGCCACCGGCACAGCGGCATCCGCCCATGCGGATGGCCTCTGGGTCAAGATACCCGCTGAGATTCTCCTCTCTCTTCTGCTGGGCTTCTTCCTGGCCTGGTTCATGAGCGTCTACGTCAGGTACATCCGGATGGAGGGCATCTTCTTCCTGTTGTGCGTTGCCTTTCTCGTCACGAGGCTTACCCATGCCTTTGCCGGCCAGTCGCAGACCATGATCGGGCTCTCCCTTCACCTGGAACCTCTCCTGATCTGCATGAGTGCCGGCTTCTTTCTCCAGAACCTCTTCGGAAAGGGGGCGTTCTACGA
>JAUWSZ010000434.1 GCA_030609865.1 bacterium
AGGGCCAGGGTGAGGGTGTGATAGAAGCTCCCCCTCATCCTGAGCTTCTCCCCAAAGGGGAGAAGGAAATCCGAGGAGCCAGGCAAATCGGGGACAGGCACTTATATCGAAGGTGACAGGTCAAAGGGAAAAGGTCAAAGGCCCGCGCTTCCCCCCCCCTGGGGGCGCGGTGGGGCCTGACCCCCGACCCCTGATCCCTGGCCCCTCAAAAGACGCGGCTTCGCCTCTGTTCAGGGGCTCTTGCCTTGTTCGAGGATCGAGCGAATTCGATCGAGCAGAAACTTCGAATCCATGGTGACCAGGCCGTCGATGATCCTTTCGAGAATCGGGGTGGCAAACTTCTGGGACGACGCCCATTTCCGGGCCGTCTCCAGGTCTTTGCGTCCCGTGGTGAAGAGCGCCTCACGAGCACCGAAGGGGTCGTCCTCCTGCAGGGCGGCTTGCAGCCAAATCGAAAACATGGGCCAGTTCTCGGTGACAAAGGTCTGGCCGCTGCTTGCGTTGATGATCTCTACCATTCGGTCGACGGTCATCCCGTATTCGACGCCGAGGGCAAGGGCCTCGGGCACGATCATAAAGGATGTGATCCCGATCATGTTGTTGACCAGCTTGATCGCCTCTCCGGAACCCAGAGGCCCCATATGGTAGACCCGCTCCCCGAGGGCCTCGAAGACGGGAAGGGCCTGAGTGAACTCCTGTTCCGGGCCGCCTACCATGACGGCAAGCTTGCCCTGCTCGGCAAGGATGGGACCTCCGCTGATCGGTGCGTCGAGAAGCCGGGGTTGCCCGGGGGGCAGCCGTTCGCTCAGGCCTTTCACATCGTCCGGCGAGACCGTGCTCATGATGACCACGATCGGCATCGGGCCGTCCTTCCAGGCCGGGATCAGGCCCTGCTCGCCCAGGAGCACCTCGTTTACCTGATCCATGTTGTTCACGACGATCAAGACGGCATCTGTGTCTCGCAAGTCCGCCGCACCTTGCACGGGCTCGGCGCCTGCATCGAGAACAGACTGGAGGGACCGGGGGTTCTTGTCGTGCGCCTTGAGATGAAACCCTTGCGTGAGCAACCTGCGGGCCATCGGGTTGCCGATGAGCCCGGTTCCGATGAATCCGATCGTTTTCATGGCGACCTTCCTTTCCTGTGAATGTGCCCTGCGCGCCGACAGTCGACGCAATTCTAGGGTATCCGCCTATATTCTGCAAAGCCGACGTCGGTCGCCGGGAGATTGCCGCGTCGCCTCCGGTTCCTCGCAATGTCCGCGCCTTTCCGAAGCTTAACCTGGGAGGGGAGGTACTTTCGCCCTTGTCTCTTGGCTGTTAGCTCCCAGCCATTCCCCCCTGCTCGTTCGGGCGCGGGCGCGGGCGCGGGCACGGGATCTGATCCGCTGTTTCCTCCTTGTTGACGGGCAATACCCTGTCCCGGATAATGATTTCACCCGCACAGGAGATGATGCGTCCAAGGGGAATCAACGATGAAGATCTATACCAAAACCGGGGACAAGGGGAGGACGAGCCTCTTCAGTGGAGAGCGTGTCAGCAAGGCGGCGAGCCGGGTGGAGGCCTACGGGGATGTGGACGAGCTGAACAGTGTCCTCGGTGCCCTGGCCGCCTCCCTTTCCGGAGACAACCCGCAGGTCGGCCGGGCCGTGGAGCAGGTCCAGAGAGACCTGTTTTGTGTGGGCGGCAGGCTGGCCACCACGCCGCATTCGTCCGCATTCGAGGATCTGCCCGACCTGGACGACGGCGCAGTAAAGAGGCTCGAGACCGAGATCGACGGAATGGAGAAGACACTTCCCCCGTTGAGAGGGTTCATTCTCCCGGGCGGCCACCCCTCGGCGTGCTGGGCCCACGTGGCAAGGACCGTGTGTCGCCGGGCCGAGAGGCGCCTGGTCGCCATGCTGGAGACGACGGAGGTCGGCCCGGCGGGAGATGGGCCGGCCCGGATGGGAACATACCTGAACCGGTTGTCCGACTACCTGTTCGTGCTTGCCCGGTACTGCAATCATATCCACGGCGTTGCAGACACTCTCTGGGAGTCATAAGACGAAATCCTCTGCCCTCCCCCGCCCGAACAAATACCGGTCCCGCCTGCAGGAGACGTGCTGGCTCTCTGCCTACGCCTTTGAGCTGCATCTGACCAGGCCGGAGGGATTCGTCTTCCGTGCGGGCCAGCACATCCGCCTCCAGTCGCAGGGCCATGAACGGGATTACTCTCTCACCTCGGGCCCGGAGGATACGCCCCTGGCCATCTTGATCCGCCACGTGCCGGAGGGCGCTCTCACCCCCTTCCTGGCCTCTCTGGAGCCCGGGTCCGAGCTCGCGTTCTCCGGCCCACGCGGACACTTCGCCTTCCGTCCTTCGGACCGGCCGGCGGTTTTTGTCGCCACCGGAACCGGGATCGCCCCGTTTGCCGCCATGGTGCGCTCCGGCGTGAGGGACTTTCTGCTCCTCCACGGGGTGCGCGCACCCGAAGACCTCTACTATGAGGAGCTCTTCCGGGCCGCTGCCGGCGAAGTGGTGCCCTGCCTGACCGGCCGCGGGACCGGGCAAAGGCCCCGCCCCGATGCGTTCTCCGGGAGGGTCACCGCCTATCTGGAGGCAAACCTTCCCCGAGGGGCCTATGACTTCTACCTGTGCGGCAGGGAGGAGATGATTCGGGATGTCACCCTTCTGGTGGACGAGGCCTTTCCCGACTCACGGGTCTATGCGGAGATCTTCTTCTCCGGCTCTGGGACCTGAGCGAAATCGAGGGGGAAGCTCGTGCGGTGACTTGGCAACGTTGCCATGTTTCAAGGCAGTCCCGCGTATCGGCCCTGTCCAGGGTTCCGTCGGAGATTTGCGACGGGCGACTTCGGGGGAGGGAGAGACGGAGCCCAAGCAAATCGGAGAGGGAATCCTGGACAGGGCCGAACAAGGGGAACTCTACCAGGGAAACATGGCGACGGTCTCCTGGAGACCAACCAAATCATCCTCCCTCGAACATCGGGAAGATATCGATGCGGTCTTCAGCCGACAGGGGCGTGGAATACCCCTGAATCTTCTGGATATTGATGCCGTTCACCATGACGACTACGCCGGAGATCAGGCCCTCGCCGTCGAATACCTGCTCTTTCCAGGAATCCCCGTAGAGCTGCAGCAGGGAGGAGAGGAGCGCCTCGACCGTGGGGGCCGCGAGGTTCCGTTCTCGAACTCCGGTGATCTGGCGAATCGCGCCGAGGAAGCCTACAGTCATCTTTTTTTCCTCTACTGGGGCCCCCGGAACACCCTTCAGGCACCCATTGCGGAACAAAGTATATAATTATACAATAATAAATTCTGCTTTTTCCAGACTTGAGACACGAAAACAAGGGAAAGAGGACGCCATGAAGGTCTTCGGCGAGCTGCGGTACACCCCAGCCAAGGTAGAGAAGGGATACACGGATCGCATCCTCAGGATCGATCTGAGCAAGCATGCCCTTTCGATCGAGGGAGTTCCGGAGGAGATGAGGCGCAGGCTGGTGGGCGGAAGAGGCTACTGCCTCCAGCTCGTGTTCGACGGAACGAATGCAGAGACGCGGTTCGACAGCCCGGAGAACGTCCTTGCCCTGGCAGGCGGGCCTTTCTGCGGCGAGACCGCCTTCGTGGGCACGGGCAAGTTTATCGCCGGAACGATCTCCCCCCTGACGGATACCTTCTGCGACTCGAACGTGGGGGGCCACTTCTTTCCCCTGGTCAAGCTCTCGGGCTTCGATGCCATTGCCGTCACGGGGAAATCGGATGAAAATGTGATGGTCATGATCGACGGGGACAGCGGCGAGGTGAGCCTCCGGGAGGCCCCGTCCCGCCACGGTTCACTTCTCGAGGTGGACGGCCAGCTCGAGGCATGGAAGGGTGAGGGGCAGGTAAGGAACGTTGCGATTCTCACCACGGGC
>JAUWSZ010000195.1 GCA_030609865.1 bacterium
GCATCCAGGACTCTGGCCAAAGCTAGTCCCCTTTGTAGCATAAAGACCGGCCGTGAATCCCGAGACGGGATACTCCACCCGTATGCCTTTCGTGGCGCAGGACGAACCAGAGTCGTTGTCTATACAGACCTTGATCCCATAGAACGACCTGTCCTGGCCGGAAGAATCCCCACCGATCGTTACCTGCCCCGTAATCGTGTCTTCCACCGGATCCCACCAGGTTCCTTCATCCACATCCCATGATTCCTGGGACGCCCCGTCGATTTGCCGATGCAGAGTCACCTCCAGCGTCTCCCGATCCACAGGCAGGGGCGCACCGGCGCACGGGCTCGAGGCCACCGGAAAGTCCACTTCCACATCGATCACGATCGCGGGAACAATCGGATTCGATGTCCTGGTGTAGCGGGGAGTGCCCTCCGGAGACACGAATTGGATCACAGGCTCCCCCGCGGCTTGGGCGTCCACAGGCGCCCAGGGCAGGGCGTGGCTGACGATCAGGAACCCGAGAGCAAGAAGGCCAATCATCAGTACGGAGTAGTTTTTTGCCCGCATACGTTTCCCTCCTTCTTAAGTGGTGTGTGTGTTTTTCTGTATCTAATTATATAAGATTAATGAGAATGTCCTGTCAACAAGAAGATTGTGTTTTATATTTTATCACATCGATGACAAACGTAGAACATCATTTCGTGACGATGGCGTTGGCGAGCAGTTTCCAGAGGTGCACAGGCTTCCAGGGCCTCTTGTAGTCCCTGGCCAGGTTGTCCAGGGCGTCGTAACAGTTCACACAGGGGGTGCAGACCCGATCCGCTTCGGTCCGGTCGATCTGATCGACTTTGACCTTGCCGTAGTGCATGCGGGCATTCTTGAACCCGGCGATCAGGGCCCCGCCCCCGCCGCTGCAACAGTAGTTGGCTTCCCGGTTCGGGGTCATCTCCACCACGTCGTTGCAGACACGGTTCAACACGAATCGTGCATCCTCGGCGATGGAGGCGAAGCCTGCCATCGAGGCCTTGCGCACGGCATTGCACGGGTCGTGCAGCGTGATGCGCTGGGGATTGCGTGACGGATCGAGTTCCAGGCGGCCTTCACGGATCCACCGGGCATAGAGTTCGACCACATGGAAGACCTCGAACCGAGGCTCGATGCCGAATCTCTCGTATCCCGCCATCGTGGCGTAGTACCCATGGCCGCATTCGGTGTAGGCCACCTTCCTGCAGCCGAGCTGCTCCACCTTTTCCACCTGTCGGCGGAGCGTCTCCTCCCAGGTCTCTTCGTCGTCCGTGAACATCGCGTAGTTCGTGCCCTCCCACCACTTCTCCGCAAGGGTCCAGTCGACACCGGCGGCGTGGAAGATCTTGAAGATATCCTGCAAATCGGCCGGATAGTACATGGGGAGCTTGGAGTTGATCGTGGCGAAGTACTCTGCACCCTGCTTTTCAACGGGCACTTCGAGGTCTGTGATCTCCTCGCGGAGTTCGTCGCCCATCCACTCCACCGTCTCCAGCCAGTCGTTCACCTCGAGCCCCATGTTGTTCGACACCGTACGATGCAGGTCCGCGGTCTTCTGGATCTGGCCCGGAGACAGGTCGCGAGGCACCAGGCCCCGGGCCCGGGTAATCAGGGTCGCAAGGTCGACGCCTGCCGGACAGGTGTAGTTGCACCGGCCACATTCGGTGCACTGCCAGATCTAGTCCATCTCCACGATCAGGTCGCCCAAACCGTTCTGGATCAATCGGACCAGGCGCCTCGGGTCCAGCCGCTCGTCGCTCCAGTCCGAAACAGGGCATCCGACCACACAGGCGCCGCAAGACAAGCAGCGGTCTCCCCCGGTCTCCAGGACGAGCCTTCGGAGAACCTAACGAGCATGCTGCTTGGCCTTCCCACGAAGAATCCCCCTGGTGGGTCGACTCATAAGTTCTGTCCCAATTTCTGGCAATTCATCTGCCATCGCTGTTTGACAATAGGTATTAGCAATCACGGACACAATTTTTTCGACACGGTACTGATAATACCTTCCTCGCCGTGTGCAATGACGGACTCGACCGCGGCATAACCCGTGGCCACAGAAATGCCGGCACCCGATTTCTCCCGTACCCAGTCATGGCACGCCAGTACGGCGCCCGCCACGAAGACATTCTCATAGACGGGTCGTCCGTCCGGGCCGACGGGCCGCAAGGATGAGTCCACCTTCACACCCACCCGGTTTATGGGATGGCCCGGAGCCCCGAGGAAGCTCGCCATGTGCCAGTTGTCCCGGGAAGAAGGCGCCTCCACCCGGAGGCCGAGCAAGGTTTCCCGCACGCCCTGCTGGTTTGCCTCGAGGCCGCCGCCGAAGAATCTGCCGGTGGCGACAACCACGTACCTGGCAAGGATCTGCTCCTCCCGGCTCTTCCCGGCACGGCAGGCGATCGTACTGTTTCCGTCCCGGCTCTCGAGCTTGCTTATGGGGGCTCCCTGCCGGTAGTCCACCCCGGCCGCCAGCAGGTCGCGTTTCAGAAAATCCGCCAGGCGCATCCCGGGCAGGGAGGGGGAAAGCAGGGGGATTTCGAATACCTCCACGCCCAGTCTCTCCTCCAGATCCCGGCAGATACCGGCCACGCGATCGTAGCCGAGGACGGCGGGCAACCCGAGAAACCTGCTTTGTCCCAGCAGGGGCTTCACAGCCCCTGCGAAACGGTCACGGAACTCGGGCCGTTCAAACTCGGAGGCAAGCTGCGTGACCGTGAGCCGCCGATTGCCGTCGAGCAGGATCGTGCGATCGAGCCGTGCCGCCTTCAGTCCACTCCACCGATCCTGAAGATTGCAGACCACCTGCTCCGGCGAGAAGTCGGGCAAGCCCTCGAACCCGAGGATGAGGGTAGGCCTGCGCTGGCTCCAGGCAAGCCTGTTGTTCTTCATGCTCCCCGACACGGCGTAGGTCGGCTTGACCGTCCCCGCCCCGGTCACGATCGCCATGTTTTCCTCTTCCCTCCGGTAGTAGGCCAGCGGACTCGCCTCCAGGTAGGAAAGGAAATCCTCGATGGCGGCCCTGACTCTTCGGAGGCCAACGCGACCGTAAGGATGATCGGGTTCTGTTTCAATCAGCTCGGACAAGGCCTCCCAGGGCCGGACCCGGTACCGCTTCGTCTCGGTAGGGTAGACGGCGAGGAGGTCGAGCGCCCCCGAGGTGAAGGGGAGACTGCCCGGGGTCTGGGCGACCACGACGGTCTTGAGGCCGGCCCGCTGCGCCCGCCACGCCGCCACGAGCCCGGTAAGGCCGCCGCCCACGATCAACAAGTCGTATTCGGTCTTCATGACTCACAGGTTTCCGTCGATGTTCAGGCTGCCGCAGTAGATCGCCTCGAGAAGCTGTTCCTGGCGAAGCTCTTCTCCCCAGAGCATCGGCTTGATCCCGTTCCAGCGCTTCTCCAGAAAATCGGCAAGCATCTCATTCCCTTGCTTGTTCGAGACGAAGCCCCTCTCGTACAGATAGCCGATCGTACTGTACCCGCAGAACCCGCCCTGACAAGAGCCCATGCCGAGACGGGAGCGAAGCCGAATCGCGTTTGGGTCTATGGGGTGTCCGTTTCTCATGAGTTCCGTGACGATATCCTCGACCTGCTGCCGTCCCACCATCTCGCATTCGCAGAGGACTTCCCCGTCCGGTGGGGGGACCCGCAGACGCTCGAGCCTCTGCCCGGTGTCCAGGGTTTGCCCCTGTTCACTCCCGGGAAGCGGAATCTCGGCTGTCCGGCAAGATTCGCCCACCCCGAGCCGCCGGCAGACCAGGTCGACCGCCCGCTCCGCCATCAGGCGATAGGTGGTGAGCTTTCCCCCTGCGATGCTCACCAGGTTCTCGATGCCGTCCTTCTCGTGGTCGAACACGGTAAAGGTCCTGGTGATCTCCCTGTCCGGCTCCTTCGGGTCGGCCAGAACCAGGGGACGGACGCCCGCGTAGACCCGGATGAACCGGGCCGTCTCGAGTGCAGGCACCATCTTGGACGCCTCCGCGACGAGGCGGTCCACCTCGGATGCGCTCGTCCTCAGGTGATCCAGGTTCTCCACGCGGGTCGAGTTGGTGCCGGTGATCGTTACCGTCTCCCCGGGTACTACGATGTCCCCATCGGAAGGGGGCCTCAGCCGGTTGATGACCCGGTTGACCAATCGGGAGTTCGTGATCAGCAGGCTGCCCTGGGAGTACGCGATGCGCAGGTCGGCTCCGGCGAGGGCGGCGATCTGATCGACCCAGGGGCCTGCCGCACTGACGACCTGGTCGGCAAAGACTTGAACGGTCTCTCCCGTCTTTGCCTGGATCGCCTCGACCCGGGTGATTCTCTTCCGATCGCGTTGCATGGAGGTCACTTGGGTGTAGAAGAAAACGCGCGCTCCGAGACGCTGGGCAGCGCCGAGATTGGCCTCTGTCGTCAAGAAGGGATTGATGGATGCGTCCGGCACACGGATCGCGGCCTTGATGCGCGGTTGGAGAGAGGGCTCCTCCTCAAGGATTTCTTTCAAGTCCGCTTCTTCGGCAGGGAGCCCGATTCCGGCCGCGGAAGACATGAAATCGGCAATGAACTCGTCTTTGTCCTCCTCCAGGGCAACGAACAACCCCCCGGTGTCCTCCACACAGCCCGAAGCAATCCGCTTGAGCACCGCGTTTTCCCGGGCGCATTCCCGCGCAGAGGCAGGATCGGTGACAACGTATCGCCCGCCGCTGTGGAGCAAGCCGTGATTCGCACCCGAGGCGCCTGCGTTCAGGTCCCTTCGTTCGAGGAGCACCGCCTGAATGCCCCGCAGTGCCAGATCCCGGAGAACGCCCGCCCCTGTAAGCCCCCCGCCAATGACCAGAACCTGTGTCTCGATCCTCATGGCCTCAAATCCCTGTTTGCGTCTATCTCGTCCTCGTTCTTGGCTGTCAGCCGTTAGCTTTTAGCTGTTAGCTCCCCACACCGTTGCCCCGCGTTCGTGCCCGTGCCCGTGTCCGAGCGGTGGGGCGGGGTGGGCTAAAAGCTAAAGGCTAACAGCTAATGGCCCATCGCCGCTAATTCTCTCAAAACGAATCGCATCTCGAGCTGATACCCCACTTACAGTACATACGTCGCCCCGGCCTTGAGAATCTCCACTTCCGCATCCACTTCCTGGGAGATGCGACGGAGGGCGTGGTCGCAGGTGTCGTGGGCCGAGAGGAGGAGTCGTTGCGGTTTCTCTTTCCGGATCGCCTGGATGGTGCTCGTCAGGTCCGCGTCGGTCACCCGCTCCCACCAGGGCTTGCCGGTACCGACGATCATCTGGAGCTGGAACCCACCGTAGTTGCCCCGCCCCGTTGTGACCGGAAAGTGCAGCCCGCCGCCGATCGCGTAGATGGGCTCATCGGACAGGTGCCGCACCATCCGGATGACCACCTCGATCGTCGGATGCCCGCACCCCGTGAGGACAAACAGGCCTTTGCCCTTCACGTGAGCCACCAGGGCCTGTTCCTCGGTCAGGCCGAGGAAATAAAGGGCCCTGGCCAAGGGGCCCGTCGATCCAATACCCCCCTCCAGCATCCGGGGCGCGGCTGTAATCTGCACATCAAAGCCTTCCGCTCGAGCCGTGTCCGGCAAGTAGCAGGGCTTGCCTCCTGCCGCACCGAACGCCGCGGGAAGGGCCACCTGGCGGCTGCGCTGGGCCTTCAAGCCGCCCATGTGGTCCGCGTGAAGGTGGGAGATGGCGAGTGCATCCACATCCCCCATCTTGAGACCGAGAAGGGAGGTGTTGTCTGAAAAAGTGGTGTACTGGGCGCCGAACCCGATGTCATACAGGAGGGTCCCCTGGTCGGTTCGTAAGAGGTAGGAAACACCGGCCTCGCCCGTGAATCCCTCCTCGTGCTCATACTCGCATACCACCGTGAGTTCC
>JAUWSZ010000234.1 GCA_030609865.1 bacterium
ACTCACCCCTCCCATGGGCAGCTGCATCATTTTCAGCACCTTGGCGGCCGTCCCCACCCTGGACAGGGTCGCGATGTCCGGCTCCTTGTCTGCCTCGGGCTGCTGGTTCGACGTCAGTCCGATCAGCCTGTCTTGGACCACGGCCTCGTCGACGAGCTGGATGTAGTTCTTCTGCCCCACCATCAACGGGGCGGCCATTCCAGGGAACAGAACAACACCGGAAAGGGGCAGGATGGGGAGTTGTTCAGGAATCGGAATCTCTTCGGCGTCTGTCTTGTCGATGTCTCTTGCCATTGGTTCGGTCTGCGGATCCATTTTCTCCCCCCGTTCAGTAGGATTCCTCAGGCTCAATCACGATTTCGACAGGTTTTTTCACCTTTTTCGGAAGAAGAAGCTCCAAAAACCCATCCCTGTGCTCTGCCTTTATGCGTTCCATGTCAAGGTCCCGAGGAACGCGGAACATCTTCTGAAAAGGCCCGTAGTCGATCTCCATCCGGTGGAACCGCTTCATCCCGGGAACCGGTTTTCTCATCCTCACACCGGAGATCCGCAACAAATCCCCCTCGCGAACAATCTTGATGGCTTCCTTGTCCAGACCGGCAAGATCCATCAGGATCAGGACGGTATCTTCCGTCTCCACGATGTCCGTGCTCGGCGCCCATCCTTCCCGGCCGAGGAATCGATTGTGACCTAAGGGGTCGAGACAACACTCCCGGCCCTCCTCGTCGTTTCGGAAACGGACGGCAAAGAGCTTTCTTGATCTATCCATGACGCCTCCCCTACTGTGAAATTATTCTTTCGCGAGCCCTAAGGCCGTGATTTTCTCCTTATAGCGCATCATGATCGCAGAGTCGAGTTCTCGGAGAAGCCGTGTCATTGAAACCAGTCCAGCACCTTCCGAAACACGCCTCTCCAGGTTTTCCTCCCCGGGGCCTTCTCTATCGAATCGTCCGGATGGAAGGGGCAGGGCTCCGAGGGCTCTGTTCCCTCGACAAAGACCTCTGTGATCGTATCCGTGCACGCCTTCGTGGCCAGAAGCCCGCTCAGGCGGTCGACCTCCAGAAAGACAACCCCGGGCGGCGGCACGAACTCCTCCGTGACGAGCCAGTCAGAGGTGTTCCGGATGAAATCGGCCCAGATGGGCAAAGCCGCCTGAGAACCGCTCTGCCCGATGCTTCTCGGCTTGTCGAAGCCCACCCAGACAAGCGCTGCCAATCGAGGCGTATACCCGGCAAACCAGGCATCCCGGCTGTCATTGGTCGTCCCTGTCTTCCCCGCAGCAGGGACGCTGATCCTGTTGGAAACCGACCGGGCCGTCCCCCTCTCGAAGACCCCTTTCAGGAGGGACGTGATCACGTAGGCAACCTCCGGAGTGATCGCCTGCTCGAGTTCCATCGGTCTTCTCTCCAGAATTGTGCCTCCTTTGTCCAGCACCTTCTTGATGGCCCGGGGCCGGGCCAGGACGCCATGATTCGCAAAGGCCCCAAAGGCAGATGCCAGTTCCAGGGGCTGGATCTCAAAGGCTCCGAGGGCCAGGGAAGGTGCGGGATCCATCGGCGAGGTGATGCCCAGACTCCGCGCGGTCTCGATGACCTCTTCCAGGCCCGTGCGCTGACTCAGCCAGACGGTTGCGCAATTCAGCGAATTCTCCAGGGCAGTGCGCACAGTAACCTTGCCGAAGAACTGATCGTTGAAGTTTCTCGGCCTCCAGGATTTGCCATCGTACCGGATGCGTATCGGCTCGTCCCGAAGGATGGAAGCGGCCGTGAAGCGAGACGCCTCGCCAGCTCCCTCCAGGGCCGTTGCGTAAACAATCGGCTTGAACAGGCTGCCGGGCTGACGGCGAGCCTGGACCACCCGGTTGAACTGGCTCGTCTTGTAATCTCTGCCCCCAATCATGGCACGTACAAAACCCGTCTGCGGTTCGATCGCCACCAGGCATGCCTGGAGATTCTGTTCGGGATCCTCCCCCTTCAATCGCCTGAGGGACGGGACCCTTGCCTCCAGGCGTTCCAGTCCCTTCTTCACGCTCCTGCCTGCCTGGTTCTGCATCCCCACATCCAGGGTCGTGAAGATCAGGAGGCCTTCCGACGTCAATATGTCGAGCGAGTATTCCTTTTCCAGCTCCTTGACCAGATAGTCGACGAAGTACGGAGCATCGTTGCGCTCCGGGCGGAAGGACCGGACCTCGACGGGCGTCTTCGTTGCCTCGTTGTACTGCTCCTCCGAGATCATACCCGAACTCCACATCCTCTTCAGAACGCCATCCCTTCGCTTCTGAATCCTCGCCACATCCTTGTGGGGAGCATAGAGGTTTGGAGACCTTATGAGGCCTGCCAGGACAGCGCTCTCCGGCAAGGTCAGCTTTCGAAGGGGCTTGCCGAAATAGAACTCCGAAGCCTCGCCGACCCCGTAGATGCCCTGCGATCCCTTCTGGCCGAAGTAGATCTCGTTCAGGTAAGCCTCCAGGATTTGCTCCTTCGAGTACCGGATCTCCAGGAGCAGTGCCATCAAGGCTTCCTTGGCCTTTCTCGAGAAGGTTCTCTTGGGGGTCAGGTAGAAATTCTTGACCAATTGCTGAGTCAGCGTGCTGGCCCCCTGCACGATTCTTCCGGCCTCGATGTTGGCGAGCAAGGCCCTGGCGATGGAGGAAAAATCGAGGCCGAAATGTTCGTAGAAACGGTGGTCCTCGGCAACGATCACAGCGCTCACAGTATGCTCGGGCACCTCGGAAAGGCTCACCAGCTTCCTCTCTTCCCACACCTGTTCGAAGAGACCGGTGATCAACTCCGGTTCCAAATCGACCGAGTAGATCTCCTTGGCCGGCTCCCGAAGGTCCCGGAGTCGCTTGATCGTGCCCTCCACGGTCTCGATGCGGACCGGAAACCCCTCGAACTCCCCGCTCGGATACAGGAAGTCGTGGAGTGTGATCTCCATGAACCCCCGACCCACCCGGTATTCCCCCTTCCTGGGGGGCCTTTGCTTCGACGGCTGGTATCCGAGACGGCACAACCGATCTTTGATATGGGCGCCCTGGAAAGGCCCACCGGTGTAAAGGGAATACGTATCGGAATAGATCTTCGAAGGCAGTCGCCAGCGCCTGCCCTCGAAACGGCTGACGATTTCCCGGTCCAGCAGGAGCAGGTAGCCTCCGCCGAGGCCCACCAGTGTCACCGCCAGGATCAGCAGGGCAATCCACCTAGCCCGGGTGCGAGGGCTCAGCTTCTTGGTGCGGGCCGCCTTGCTCGATTTCTTCGGTTTCTTTTTCGGAGGCTTCCGGACCCTGGTGCGCGTACCCGGCCGACTCAGACGGGGCTTCCGTGTGGGGCGTTTCTTCGGGGGACTTCTTTTCCGCAGCGGACTTCTCGTGCGTTTGCTTGACTTAATCTTTCTTGGTTCCCGCCTGGCTGGACTTGAGCAACTCTATCTTTCGGGTAGCCAACTTTGCCTGAGGGGCCTTGGGGTAGACCTTTAAGAGTTTCTCCATGGCTGCGACCGCGGCCCCGCGCTCGCTCATCTTCTCAAGGGCGTATCCCATCTTGAGCAACGCATCGGGCCCTTTGGACCCTTTCGGATATTCCTTGACCACCTGCTGGTACTTGAGGACAGCGTTCTCGTAGTCTTCTGTACGGTAGTAGGTCTCTCCCATCCAGAAGAGGGCGTTGTCCACGAGGGAGGATTCGGGATAGCGATGAACGAACTGATCAAAGGCCATGCGGGCCGCCTCGTTCTCGTTTGACTTGAAGAGATGGTAGGCCATCTCGTAGGCCTCCTCCTCGCTCAACGCCTTCTTGGGAGGGGCTGCCGGAACGACCAGGGCAGCTGCCTTTTCCCCACCCCCCGTTGTCGTCGGAGGCGCCGAGGCCTGTTTCGCCGGCTTCTTCGCTGCCTGGGCGCTCGGAAGCGGCTTCAGGCCGAAGTACTCCTCGATTCGGGAAAGGCGAGCGTCGGTCGTCTCCATCTGCTGTTGAAGGTAGCTGAGCTGAAGGGCAACCGATTCTTCCACCGATTGCCTCTCCTGCCCCACCACCTCCCGTTCGTGCATGCCGGACGACAACTCACCACGCAACGCCTGAAGTTCGGTGCGCACATCGATCAAGTCCGCCTTGACGTCCGCCTGATCCGCACGAATCGCCCCAAGGGATTGGTGGACCTCGTTCTCGATTTCCGGCAAACGCTTCTCGAGCTGGTCTGTCTCCACCTGGAGGTTTCGGACACTGTTCTGATAGGGCTGGAATTCCGTCTTCGTCACGCAGCCCAATGCGAGACACAGCGAAAGCGTCAGGATAGCGTGCTTCATCGAGGGGTGCCCTTATCTTCTCAGGATTACGAAATGGCATCGCCGGTTCTTGGCCCAGGACTGCTCCGTTTGCCGCGGGTCCAGGGGCCTTTCCTCGCCATAGCTTACGGTGCTCACCTGGGCAGCCCTCATCCCGAGATTCATCAGGTAGTCCCGGGCCGCATTGGCTCGCCTCTGCCCCAGGGCCAGGTTGTATTCCACCGTTCCCCGTTCATCGCAATGCCCCTCAACGAAGACCTCGGCGCCCGGCGCCCCCTGAAGCATTTCATAGTTTCTCTTCAGAATCAGACGGGCATCCGGTCTTATATTGTACTTATCAAAATCGAAATGTATGTCCTCGAGCCGGTCTTGAAGCTCTTGCCGGGCCTGGGCGCGCAGACTCTCCTCCGAGAACCCCTCTCCCACCTCCCCTTCCACCTGAGGCACGGGCTCCCCGACAGCCTCCTCAATATCGATGACCTCGATCTCCTCCGGTCCCGGCGGCACCTGACCCTTTTTGGCACATCCGAAGAACCCGAAAAGGGCCATCACGATCACCAACCCCATGACGATCCTTTGTCCTGCATTTTCGCTGGTCATCTTCCTGTCCCCTTCCTTCCCCTATATTGATGGTTGGGTGTACTGTATTTGATTCGAATTTATAACAAATGCAGGAAGAAAATCAACGGGGTGCGGGAGACCATACGGGATCGGTCTCGTCGTGCGGGCTCCAGGTGAGTCGCTTCGCGCCTGTCCCATCCGCCCGCATCAGATAGAGGTCAGGGGACCCCTCTTGATCGGAACTGAAAACAACCAGTCGCCCGTCGGGGGACCAACTCGGCTTGAGGTGGTCGCCGGCACCTTGGGTCAACTGCCTTCTGTCCGTCCCGTCCGGCCGAACGCGGAATACCTGAAAATGCCCTTCCACCCGTGAGATATACACGATTCCATCTCCACGGGAGGACCATTCCGGGTCTGCGTTGTAGGAACCCTCGAAGGTGAGCCGCCTGATTTTTCCGTTTTCAGGCTGCAGGATGTACAGGTCGGGCCGACCGGCCCTGTCCGAGACGAACACGATAT
>JAUWSZ010000507.1 GCA_030609865.1 bacterium
CCGTAGACATCACCCCTGTGAAACTCCTCGAGGCGAAGCTTCGGAAGAGCCGTGAAAGGTTTCGTCTCCTCTTCGAAGAGGTGCCTTGTTACATTTCGGTCCAGGACCGGGACCTCAACATCGTCCAAACGAATCGAAGCTTCAAGGAAGACTTCGGCGATTACGTAGGCGCCTCCTGCTACGAGGTGTACAAGCACCGGGGGGAGCCGTGTCTGAAATGTCCGGTGGCCGCAACATTCCACGACGGGAAGAGGCACTACAGCGAAGAGGTGGTGACTTCCCTCGACGGGAGGCAGATCAACACCCTGGTCTCCACCGCGCCGATCAAGAACGCCGAAGGTAAGATCGAGCAGGTCATGGAGATGTCGACGAACATCAGCCAGATCCGGGAGCTCCAGGGGCAGTTGACCAACCTGGGCCTGCTCGTGGGCTCGATCTCGCATGGGGTCAAGGGCCTTCTCACCGGCCTCGACGGCGGGATGTACCTGCTCAGTACCGGGATGGAGAAGAACAAGCCGGAGAGGGTCCAGAAGGGCTGGAAGATGATTCGCCGGAACGTGGAACACATCCGGAGCGTCGTCCTGGACCTGCTCTACATCGCCAAGGAGAGGGAGCCCCAATTCGAGCCGGTGGCATTGAAGGAACTGGCCACCCAGGTCGTGGAGATGCTGGAGAAGCGGGCCGAGGATCTGGAGATCGATTTTCAGGTCCATCTGGACGGCGCCGTGGGCACCTGTGAGGTGGACCCGAAATCGATCAGGGAAAGCCTGGTCAACATCCTGGACAACGCCTTCGATGCCTGCCGGGTGGACGAGCACAAGGATTCGCATTTCGTTCGGTTGTCCCTCGCATCAGAAGGGGACGACGCCGTCTTCCGGATAGAGGACAACGGGATGGGCATGGACAGGGAGACCCGGGAGAAAATGTTCAGTCTTTTCTTCTCGTCCAAGGGGGTGGAAGGGACGGGGCTCGGGCTCTTCACCGCGAACAAGGTGATCGAGAAGCACCACGGCGTCATCGATGTCGAGTCGGAACCGGGAAAAGGGACCTCCTTCACGATACGGATTCCCAAGGTACACGATCAACGGGTTGATGCCTAGGAACCCTCCCGTAGAAACCCCGATGTTCGTGCGATTCGAGCCACGATCGGGTATACTGTACATTTAGGGAAAAACAGAACGCGCGATAAGGAGACAGAAAAATGGGAGGATGGAGCGAAGAAGAAATCAGGAACAAGGACCTGATGGCCCCTTGCGGGCTTCATTGCGGGTTCTGCGGTGTGTACATCGCGACGCGAGACAAGAACGAGAAGTTCCGGAATGTCATGGCGAATCTCTATGGCACGAAGCCTGAGGAAACAGCGTGCCTCGGGTGTATGCAGGACGATTCGGAAAAGACGCTGTATGCGTGGTGCAGGATCTGCCCGATTCGGGATTGCGTGAAATCAAAGGAATACTATTCCTGCCATCAATGCGATGAATGGCCCTGCAGCCGGATCGAGGAATTTGCCTTTGCCACCGGAAGGCGGGTGATGGACAGGACGATTCCCATCTGGAGGGAAAAGGTTGCCGAACACGGCGATGAAGAGGGAAGCGTCGAATGGGTTCGTGCGGAATGCGCGCGCTACCACTGCTCGTCGTGCGGCGCTCCCCTGTTCAGGGGCGCACAGAAGTGCAGATCCTGCAAGAAGCCGGTGGGCGACGAACTGGACGGATCGCTATGACCGAGATGAGATTGGGGCTGGGTAATGGGGCCTGACCGCAGAGACTTTCAGTCGGTTGCTAAAGGCCACTAATCGTCGAGGGGAACCGATGATTACAGGCTTCCATGACGAAGAACTCCGCAACGAACATCACCGGCTCAGCCTTGAAGTCGTGAAGAAGCTATCCTCGGATGAGTTACAGAGGCGATATCTTGGGGGTCGAACTGACGGTCTAACGATGCTGGACCATTTCCGCTTCATTCATTTGCGCTAGGGTCGTCTGAGCAGAACGACCCGACCTCCCCCTCGTAGAAAAAAATTCTTCCGACCTCGAAAATGGTGCGCGGTTAGTCGAGGTCGATTCAGGCCGGTGAGGGAAGAGTTCGAGGCACGCGAGACGGATCTCAATCTATTACGTATGTCTTCTGATTATGTTCAACGGTGGCGGGTAGAGTCCTGGTGATCATATAAGAGTAATCTTAGTTCTTCGTTCGCTGATCGGGGATAAATGTTTCGACCTGAAAGTGTCAGTGGTTTGGTTCGTATAGTCACTGAAGAGATATAGCAGGCGGGTGTAGTCCGTCATTCTCGCCACTCTCCGTCATTCCCGTGAAAACGGGAGCCCTTGGCACAGGGAATTCCTTCTCCCCTCCGGGGAGAAGGTCAGGATGAGGGGGAGCACCTTGTCACACAGTCCGCAAACCGTGAGAGCGTGCAATCCCCCCGCACTAATCACGCACATTGCGAGGAAGCGAAGCCGACGCGGCAATCTCCCAGCGCAGGAAAAAACTAGAGTATCTTCGTCTAAAAAAGCCCGATTATTAGTACTGCTCTCTTGACATGTTTCCGAACATTTCGTATAATAGTAACACTATCCTGGAAGCAGTATAGAGCACGCCGCGAGTCATTCCAGCACTACTGCTCACATCCAAACGCAATCGTATGTTTCTGCCCCAAACGCCTCTCAGGAGGACCTCATGAACCATACCGATTCCGCCTCCGCGGCGGCTCACACAGACAGTGCCGATTCCCACAACTGCGAAGTCGACACTCGATCCCTGGACGAACTCGAGGACGAGATCGCCGAGCTGTGCACCCACATCGACGCGGCCACCTACCGACTGCTTCGGGCAATCGCGGAATTCGACCGGCGCGAGGCCTGTGGGTGGGGATTCCAGTCGACCGCGCACTGGCTCACCTGGAAGGTCGGCATCGACATGGTAACCGCCAGAGAAAAGGTTCGGGTGGCCCGGGCATTGGAGAACCTGCCCCAAATCAGTGAGACCTTTCGGCAGGGCAGGCTTAGCTACTCGAAGGTAAGGGCCATGACGCGGATAGCAACCCCGGAGAACGAGGGGTACCTACTGTACATCGCAGAGAACGGTACGGCCTGCGACGTTGAGACTCTCGTCCGGGGCTACCGGCGGGCATCCAGGGGAGAGGACCTGAAGGAAGCCAGGCGCCATCGTCAGGAACGCTACCTGGACATGTACACCGATGAAGACGGGATGGTGGTCATCCGGGGGAGGCTACCGAAGGAGGTCGCGGCCCTGGTCGAGAAGGCCCTGGAGGCTGCCATGGATGCGCTCAGGCAGGAGGAATCGCCTGCACCCTCGGTCATTGCCGCGAAAGCGGGAATCCCTCAGCCCCGTATCGATGTTGACTCACCCCACGATTCAGCGGAATCGTCCAAGGCGTCCGGACAGGCCCATCCTCACGATTCAGCGGAAGCGTCACCAACCTCTGTCATGGCCTCGGACGCGGGAATCCCTTCGCTCCGTGTGGCTGTTGCCCCATCGGGCGATTCAGCG
>JAUWSZ010000696.1 GCA_030609865.1 bacterium
CAAAGGGTCAAGGGGCGGTTGACGTTCTTGAAGAGATATTCCTTACAGGTGAATGGCTAGAGTCGGGAACCCCCTCAATTCTGTCTTCAATACTTGATCCATCCCTTTCTCCTTTGACCTTTCACCTTTGACCTTGGGACTGGGAGGTGGGGTGGGGCTAGAGGGTCTTATTGCCCCCGCTTTTCTTTGCCTGAAACAGGATGTCGGCTGTCCGGTGGTAGAAGGCATCCGCATCCTCCGGATCCTTGGACTCGCAGACGGCCATGCTGAACGAAATCGGCAACTGGGCTTCCTCGGCGACACGGCGTACGCGGCACCCGATCCGGAGGGCCTGTGCATGTGAGGCCTCGGGCAGGATCAGGGCGAAGGTGTCCGCTTGCAGGCGAAACAGGCCATCCACCTCGACCCGGGTCTGCGCCACGAGAATCCCGGCAAGTCGCTCGAGGAGCGCGTCCCCCGCTTTTTCTCCCTTCTTGTCGTTGTAGTCCTTGAAGAAATCCAGGTCGATCAGGCAGAGGCTGAGCGGATGGCCCTGACGCTTCGTTCGCTTGAGTTCCCGCTCCAGGAGGAGGTTGAACCCCTGTCGATTGTACAGCCCCGTGAGAGGATCCCGCAGGGCCGCCTCTTCCCTGTAGTCCTTCAGGAGCCTCTCTGAAGTCACATCCTGGATGAACTCCGCTGCACAGGAAGGGCTCCCAGCCCCATCCCGGACAGGATGCGAGTGGATCCGCAGGTATTGTTGCTGACCTTCCGGGGTTTGTCTCAGGAACGTGACGGGACCGGCAGCCTTGGCGGAGCCAAGAGCCTCCGCCGCAGGGCAGGTCTTCTCTCCGTCCTTGCAGGGCTGCTTGTTGCCGAACAGGATCTCGTGGCACTTCTTTCCGACCACCTTGTCGTTCGGCTTTCGGATCCACTGCTCGAGCACCGGGTTGACGTACTGAATCGCATATTCCCTGTCAACCAGGAAGATGCCGATCGGTGCGCCCCCCAGAAGGGCCTCCACGAGAGAGGCATCCCCTTTCAACTCGTTGAGTAAATTCCTGGGTCCACCGCCCTTCGCCGCCATAGGCTCCTCTCCTGTGTTGCCTGTTAATCCAGCATCCTCGGATTTGTCTCGGACACGAGGATTTTTCCGCCGGGCGCCCTCGCTTTCTGCTCCTGTTCAGAGCGAGAGGCATAGGGGAGGAGGACAAAGAAGGTAGAGCCCTTCCCCACCTGGCTCTTCACGAAGATTTCCCCACCGTGCTGCTTGACCAGGTTGTAGGCCACGCTCAGTCCGAGCCCCGTTCCTTTTCCCGTCTCTTTGGTGGTAAAAAAGGGATCGAAAATCCTCGTGAGATGCTCGGGTGGAATGCCGCAGCCCGCGTCCTCTATCCTGATCTCCACAAAGGATCTTGCTCGTTTGCCGGGTGGGATCTGCTCGCAGGAACCGGGAGCGAGCAAGGATGTGGCGATCCGAATCGTTCCTTTCCCTGCCATGGCGTCCCGGGCATTCAGGACGAGGTTGAGCAACAGCTGGTCCAGCTGATGGGGGTCTCCCTCGATTTGGCCTGCGAGAGGATCGAGATCCAACTGTACGTTCTCGGCCGACTCGAGGGAGGTGGCCAGGAAGCTCGATGCTTCCCGTATCCAGGCGTTCACGTCGACGGGCTTTTTCTCCATCGTGGGTTTTCGGCTCATGTTGAGCAGTTGCCGGGTGAGACGGGATGCCTTTTCCGCCATGGAGAGAATGATCTGTGCCGGGCGCTCGACGGCAGGTATCTCACAGGCACGACGGGTCAACAGCTCGGTCTGGGGCATCATCGCTGCGAGGATGTTGTTGAATTCATGCGCGATTCCGCTGACCAGAGTGCCGAGGGACTCCATTTTCTGGTGCTGGAGGAAGTGCTGTTCCAGTTCCTTCCTCTCCGTGATGTCCAATACACAACCCTGTGCGGCCTCGGTTCCCTGCAGCAGGATCGGCCCTGCGCAGTGGAGGGCGGTCCGGTCCCTTCCGCCTCGGGTTCTCAGCCGGACCTCCTCCGCCGTCCGCGGAAGATCCTCCCGACACGGCTCGGAACCCGCGACATCACCGTGTGGGATGGGCACGAGAAAGTCTGCCATCTTCTTGCCCGCGAGTTCTTCCGGCGTGCGGTCCAGCATCTCGCAGAGCCGATCATTCACGAACAGGATCTTTCCCCCCAGCTGTGTGTAGATCCCGACCAGGGACTGCTGAAACAGGTTCCGGTACTTGGCCTCCGACTCACTAAGGGCATGGGTCCGCTCTTCCACGGTTCTTTCGAGTGCTTCGTTGAGCTGCTCGAGCTGCCGGGCATACTGCCTTTTTTCCAGCCGCTCTCTCCGCAAATCCATCCCGTTCTTCAGAACCTTCCTCAGCTCTCGAGGGCTGAACTCTCCCTTCTTGAGGTAGAAATAGATGTGTGCCTCTGTCGCCTCCACGGGCGACCAGTCCTGCTCGAATCCCGTGATCACGATGAGAAGGGTTTCCTCGTCCGTCCTCTCCCGGATCGTATGGACCAGTTCCTTGCCGGAAAGGCCGGGAATCCGAAGATCACAGAGGATCGCGTCGTAATTGTGCTGATCCAACCGGGCCAATACCTGGTCGGCGTCCTCAGCAACATCCGCC
>JAUWSZ010000120.1 GCA_030609865.1 bacterium
GGTACATCTCTTGAAGCTCAGCGTAATATTCCCGCGGGCCCGCCTCCTCGAGCGCACAGGCCACGGCCTCCTGGAGCGGCGTGGTGACCGCATAGGGCACCCACTGGTGCACCTTGCGAAGGGCCTCTGAAAGGGCCGGCGGCGCTACGGCCCAGCCGATCTTCCAGCCCGTGACCGAAAAGGTCTTGCCCGCGCTGCCCAGGGTGACCGTCCGCTCCCACATGCCCGGCAGGGACGCCATACGAATGTGTTCGAGCCCGTCGAAGACCATCCTGTCGTAGACCTCATCGCTGACGACGATCGTGTCGTGACGAATACTCAACGCGGCGATCTGTTCGAGCTCCTGGCGTGAGAAGACCTTGCCGGTCGGGTTCTGTGGGGTGTTCAGGAAGACGAGCTTCGTCCTCTCTGTAAAGGCCCCCTCCATCTCGGCTGCATCGAATACCCACTTGCCTCGTTCGTCCGGCCTGAGCGGCACATGCACACAGCTTGCCCCGCAAAGCGCGCTGTCTGCCGGATAGGCGTCATAGAAGGGCTCGATCAGGACAACCTCGTCGCCGGGCTCCAGGAAGGCCTGGGCAGCGATGAAGAGGCCCTCGGTGGCGCCCGTCGTCACGGTGATCTCGGAGAGCGGGTCCAGGTCCCTCACGAACTCACCGGTGAGCTCGTTTGCCAGCACCGTGACCAGGTGCGGGGTCCCGGCGCTCCGGGCGTACTGGTTCTGGTCCTCATAGAGTGCCTTTCTGGCCGCCTCCTTCAAGAAATCCGGGCACGGGAAATTCGGGAAGCCCTGGCCCAGATTGACCGCCCCATGCGCGACGGCGAGTTCGGTCATCTCGGCAAAGATCGTGGTCCCGAACCCCCGGATTCGCCCGGCCCAATGCCTCCTCGCGTCTTCCGGCGCCATATCTTGGTCTCTCTCCCATTCTTGTGTACAGAGAAGAGCAATCCTAACAAACTCCCCGGGCGAAGAAAACCTGGGTATTAGGTATTAGGTATTAGGTCCCAACCACTACCCCACCAGGGGGCGGGAGGTGGGCTAATACCTAATGGCTAACCGCAAGGCCACCTAATCGAGGACAATGACGAAGAAGGAAGATCGGGGAATCCTCTCGGAGGTGAGGCGCGGGGCCTGACACCTGATCCCTGATCCCTGATCCCTGCTTTCCCGCCTCTGGACAGAAAAGAGGCCATTGGGGTAATCTAATTGTCTCTTTTTAACGATAATAATTATTGAGGGGAAGGGAGAAGGCAAGAATGAGCGCAACCGAGGATTTCCATGGTCTCATCGAGTTCGCCATCAGTGAAGAGCAGAAGGCACAGCGGATGTACAAGGACCTGGCTGCAAAGGCCGGGGACGCCTACGGAAAGGCGATCCTGGAGGGCCTCCACGAACAGGAGGTTGGCCACGAAGAGAAGCTCAGGGCCCTCCTTGCCTCGATCGAGCCGACCAAGGCCTGACGGAATCGGTGGCTGGGTCACGGGTGCAAGATGAGCTTTGATTGAGAGGAATCGAACAGAATCATGCCGAATACGGAAGACCACCAAGGCCTGTATCGTCAGTTGAAAAGAGAGATGGATTCTGTCGGCAGGGACCTGGGTCAATCGATGAAGCAGGTCCTCGAGGCGCTGGAACAACGGAATGGGGCGCCGGCAGAGAGACTCCTGGGCCGGCTCGACGACCTCCGGAAAAAGGAGGACACCCTTAAGGACATCTGCCTTCAGGTCCTCGGGGGCAAGAACGGGAGCACCCCTGAGCTTCGATGGACAGGATGCGCGCACAAAATTCTATCGTTGATGTCGGGGATCTCTACGGAGATCGCTGCAATCGCCGGACAGATAGGCAAGATCAACGAGGGACCCGATCTCCCGATCGCCGAAGACCTGCCGGAGATGGGCCGAATGGCCTCCCGGATGCTCGAGCGGAGCATCCAGATCGCCCTCCATCCCGACGCAGTGGGGGCGCGAAGGATCATGGAGGAAGACTCCTCCCTGGACAGGCACAAGGAGGACTTCGCGAAGAGGGCGATTTCCCTCGTGAACGACCACCCGGAGAACTCGCAACCCGTGGTTCCCTATGTTCTCGTCTCGCGACACCTGGAGAGGATCGGGGACCATGCCAGCCACATCGCCGAAGAGGTCGCTTACTACCTCCAAGAACAAGCCGCATAACACTCATTTGTCCCCTGTTTCGTATGCCCCACAGAACCCAACTTCATCACGCTAGGATCGCCTGGAGGGCGTCGGCCGCAAGGGAAACGGCGATACCGATCATGAGCATGCCCGCGAGCAGATCAGAGTATTGCCGGTAACGGCGGACAAACCCGGAGGCGCCCGTTCCGACCAGGAAGAGCCCGGGCACGGTTCCAAGGCCGAAACAGAGCAGCAGGAGGCCCCCCTCGAGCAACCCGCCGCACGCCAGCGCCCTGGCAAAGGCCGCATAGGAAAGGCCGCAGGGAAGGAACCCCATCATCAGGCCGAAGAGGAAGACCGCCCCTCGATTCTCCCCTCCAGTGACACCATCCCTCACCCGGTGGAAGCCGGGGATCTTGACCGGAGACGCAACGGCCATCCAGTCCGGCTCCACCAGGATGCCCAGACGAAAGAGCCCGAGAAAGAGGAGCATGACCGAAGCCACCAGGGAAAAGGCAACCTGGATTCGTGCAATCCAGGCAAGAGGGTCCCCTCCCGCCACCCCGGCCAGGACAGACAGGCCGACGCCTATCCCCCCCATGAACGCGCCCACGCCCGCATATGTGGTGATCCGACCCAGGTTGTAAAGAAGATGGGCCGAGATTCTCCCCGTCTGCGTCGGAATCGCCAGAACGAGGGGGCCGCACATCCCGATGCAGTGGCCCGTGCCAAGCAATCCGAGGAGGAACAGGGAATAGAGATCCAGGCTGCTCATAGGCCGTCAGCATACCTGCGATCCGTCGGTTTTCACAAGCCACTCGAGGGGGTATGATGTCGGTCTCGCTGCATGGGTTCTTCCCGATATGAGCGGGGTCGGTCATCGACTTCAAAGACGAGGAAAGGAACAACATGCCGCATTCTTCTCTTCGTTCTTACACAACTCTTGTGCTGGCCCTTGCCTGTCTTCTCTCTGCCGGCTGCGACCGCGCCGAAACCCCAAGCACAAAGCCCGGCAAGGCCGGCCCGGTGCCCGCCGTCCTGGGCATCGATCAAAAGGGCGAGCTCCATTTCAGCGAGGGAGACCGATGCCCTGTCTGTGCAATGAAGGTGAAGAATCACCCCAAGTTTGCGTGCGGCATCGAACTGAATGACGGCCGAACCTTCTACTTCTGCGGTACCGGCTGCATGATACGAGCCTGGCTCCATCCCGAGGCGTTCCTGGGCGTCGAAAAAAGCGCTCTCGAGCGCTCTGTAGTGCAGGATTACTTCGAGGGCCAACATGTGGACGGCCTGTCCGTGATATGGGTGGCAGGCTCTGATGTGGTCGGCCCGATGGGGCCTGCCCTTGTCCCTGTCCAGGACGCCGGCGCCCTGGAGGCCTTCAAGCAACGTCACGGCGGAAGGGTCACCTTCCGTCTGGCCGACCTGAACGATGAGAAGTGGGAATCAATCACAGGGAAGAAGGTCCTTCCCGGAGACCGCTAGCGGACAGGAAATGAACAAAAGGGAGACGCCCGACGATCGCCTGGGGTTCGCCCGGAACCTCCTGCTGACCTCCTGGCTCGCCACGGGAATCGTTTTGGGCCTGATGCTCCTCGACTCCTCCCTGCGACCATCCATTCAGGAGGAGTCTGTGCACGCCCTGGTCGAAGGCCTGGCGCTTTCGAACCTTTCGATCGTTCCGGCCGGCCGGCCCTTCCGGAACCCCGAAGCCCTTCATGATGCCGTTGATCTGCGTTTCTCTCCCTTGCTTCCCCCTGTAGAGACCGAGCCCGCCGGCCTCCTGTTGAGAGAACCCGGATTCTCCGGCGATCGATTCCGCTGATGAAGAATCTCTGTCGCTCCACCATGCTCGTCTGGTCCATCCGGGATGCAACACGGCACCCGGGGGAGACCCTGCTGCTGGCAGTCGCGTTGTCTTCCCTGGTCGCATGCATCGCTACGGTTCTGCTCCTGACCCACGCCCTCGAGAATACGGCCGCCTCCCTGCTTGCGAAGGGCCCCTCCCTTGTTGTGCGACGCCTTTCAACAGGCGGGTGGGTCCCAATCCCCGCAAGAGAATCGGCCGAGATTGCCCGGGCCGTTCCCGGGGTCACTCAGGCCAGGGCCCGGATCTGGGGCCTCGTATCGGGCCCGTCCGGGCCTGTGACCGCCGTGGGGATTGACGAAACCGCACGGAGGGCGTTGGTGGAGGGCCGCTTGGCCCCTGTGCCCGGCCCGGGCGAAGCCGTTGTCGGCCCGGGGGTGTCTGCTGAGAAAGGGGAAGCGGACATGATTCTCCAGGGCGCCCGGAAGATGGCCTTCAAGGTGACGGCCAGGCTCTCCCCTGAGTCCGGCATGGTTGCTCACGACATCGTGATCCTCCACCCGGAAGACGCCCGGAAACTCCTGGGACTTCCCCAAGGCCATGCAAGCGATCTGGCCCTCGACGTGTTCCACGAAGAGGAGGAAGAGGCCATCCTGCCTGATCTGGCAAAGGCATTTCCATGGCCGGTCCGGATCACGACCCGCTCGGAGACGATCGGCCTGTATGCAGGAGGGACGGCACGCAGGGGCGGTATCGCCCTTGTCCTCGCCGTTCCGGCGATCCTCGCAGGTGCATTCCTCGTTGCAGGATCGGTGCGAGATCGTGTCGGCCGGCGACGCGAGGTAGGCCTGCTCAAGGCCATGGGCTGGACCACCGGCGATGTGGTCCGTCTCCATCTGATCCGGTCCGTGGCGATCGGCGTTCCTGCTGCTGCGCTCGGGATGGCCTTCGCCTATCTGCTGGTCCTGTGGCCCGGGGTGAGTTGGCCGGGGGCCCTGCTTTTCGGATGGCAGGGCCGGCCGCCCATGCTGAACCTGAGCCCGTCGGGCGCCTTCCTGATCCTGATCGAGGTGGGAGCCCTGGTCTTTGTGCCCTGGCTGGCGGCGACGCTCTGGCCCGCCCTCAGGGGCGCAACCGCGGATCCGCAGGAGTTGATACAAGGAGGCGAGCTGCTGGCATGAACGATGCCGGACTCGAATGTCGAGAGGTTTCCTTTGCACCCAGGGACCGGGCAGAGGGCCAACCACCGATCCTCGATGCGGTGAATGCGAGATTCGGAGAGAGTTCCCCTGCTTTGATCACCGGCCCGATGGGGGCAGGCAAGAGCACCCTGCTCCACATCCTCGCCGGATTGCTGAGACCCACCCAGGGCGAGGTACTCGCAGGGGGCCGGCCCGTCTCCCGCTGGACTTCGGCACCCCGCGATCTGTGGCGCCGAAGCGTGGGCATTGCCTTTCAAACATCCAGCCTGTGGCCGGAGCTGACGGTCCTGGAGAATGTCATCCTGCCGATGGTCCCAAGGGGCAAAAGCCTCCCGGCCATCCGGGCTCTGGGTCTCGAGGCCCTGAAGGCGCTCGGGGTTTCCGACCTTGCCGGCCGGAGTACGCGCATCCTTTCGGGAGGTGAGCGCCAGAGGGTGGCCGTCGCGCGAGCCCTGGTCTCCCGTCCCGCCTTTCTCTTTGTCGATGAACCCACGGCCCACCAGGACGACGAAGGGGTCCGCCGGGTTCTTGGCGCCATCTCTTCAGCCACCGCGTGGAGCGCTATCGTGGTGGTCGCTTCCCACGATCCCAGGGTCGCAGACGCCGGCCTGTTTTCCGATCTGTGGCATTTGACCGCCGGGCGGCTGGAGCGGATGCGATGATCTGGCATCCCCTGCTGCTCTCGGTGCTCACGATGGACGTCCTCGGGGCGATCTTCGTTTCGGCCGCAGCCCTGTCGGCCATGCGGATCGCGGGCGGCTGGTCGCCGGAATCGCCGGGGGAGGCGCAAATCGCCCTCGAGAGAAGGGCCGAGACGGCCTCCATCCAGGGCCGCACCTGTGCGGTCCTGCTTCTGTTCTCGACCCTGGTGCTCGTCATCGGAATCACCGGGGTCCTTCCGGATCTCGTGCCCGGAGCCATGTGCGGCACAGGGGTACTCCAGGCCACAAACGGTGCAATGGGGAGAGCCCTCGCCCTCCGGGGGCTTGCCCTGGGTCTGCTCGCTGTCTGGCACCTACTGGACCGCCTGAACCGCGGTCAGCCCGACTCTCCACTGGCCACGGTGGCGGCTCGCAGCCTCCTTCTGGCAAGCCCGGCGGTGTTCCTCGCCGTTTACGACACCTTGCGGGCGACCCTCCGGCTCGACGTGCACCGTCCCGTGGATTGCTGCTCCGTGGTCTACGATCAGATTCGATCCGCAACTGAGGGAGGGGGAACATGGGCCATCCCGGATGTGTACTGGATCTGGGGCCTCGCCCTGGGGGGAACCGCGATCATCTTTCTGGGCGTACGCCTGTGGCGCTCTTCCCGTCAGCAGGAACCCCGGCAGACCGGGCTCCTTTTACTCGTGACCGTCTTCTGGGTTCCAGTGGCTGCAACCGCGCTCGTCCGATCCCTGGCCGCATATCACTACGGTGTCCTGCAGCACCGATGCCCGTGTTGTCTCTTCCTGCCGGAACACGGGCTCGTCGGGTACCTGCTGTTCGGTGCCCTGCTCCTGGTAGTCGTGGAAGCGGGAGCGGCCTTCATCTGCTCGAAGGTTGCAGCCGGCTTTCCCCTATTGGAATCCGATACCCGGAAGCGATCTCGGGGAGCCGGATGGCGAATCGCCGCCGCGACCGTCCTTTTCGTTGCGCTGTCAGGGCTGCCGCCGATCCTGTGGCGGCTTCGGTTCGGCGTGTGGATGGGATGATCAGGGTTCAGAAGTCAGGGGTCCTCTTCCCCTGTTCGGGTTTGGGCCGGCATCAAATGTTCAGGCTAATTCTCTTCCAATATCCTGATCTACATTCCTTCGGTGAGCTTAATCATTCACGCAACGAAGTCTTTCTCCAACAC
>JAUWSZ010000670.1 GCA_030609865.1 bacterium
CGGATTCAGCCCGACGATCCCCCTGCCCAGCTATCCGGATCAGGATTTAGGTGTAGCCTTGGGAATAGCACCCTTTCTATGGTTCTCCGTGAATCTGGGCGCCTACAACGGCGATCCGGATGGAAGCCGATCGATCAAGGGGGCCTTTCTCGATCTTGCCGGCCCGATGATCATGGCTGAGCCCGCCTTCCACTACGGGTTCGGCGGTAGGCATGGACACATCCGGGTGGGGGGATGGTTCAACGGGACCGACGTGGACTCGCCCGACGAAAACGACCCAGACCCGGAAACCCATGGGGAGGCGTACGGTTGGTACCTGACGTGGGAAGATGAAATCTGGAGGGAGCGCCCGGAGGACGGTGAAGACGCACAAGGGATCGCGCTGTTCGGCCAGTACGGGTGGGCCCCCCCGGATCGAAGTGCTGCCGAACATTATATAGGCGGCGGCATCCGCTGGGAAGGGATGATCCCGCGCCGCGATGAGGATATTGCCGGCGTGGGCGTCTTCCACGTGAGGTTCAGCGACGAGGCAAACCTCGATAAGGACACCGAGACGATCGTCGAGGCCTTCTACGTGTTTCGGTTGTTCGGATGCCTGTTTCTCGAGCCTGATCTGCAGTACATCATCAACCCCGGGGGAACGACGAATCCGGATTCCCTGGCCGTGGGCCTGCGGTTCGGGCTCGCCCTGTAATTCTAAGCACTCCGGAAGAGATCGAGCAATTCCCCGTGCACCTGGTCCATGATTCCGGCGGGCAGTTCGTGGCCGACTCCTTCCATCATGACGAGCCTTGCACCGGGTATGTGGCGAGCACACTTGGCGCCGTGACCGGGGGGTACGAGGGGATCCTCGGTGCCGTGAAGAATGAGTGTCGGAGCGGAGATCCGCCCCAGTTCTTCCAGTCGAGAGCCGGAGGCGAGGACCGCGGCCAGCTGATGTGCCTGTGCCACGGGATTGAAGCCCTTGCGATCGAGGATGTTCGAGGTCATCGCCTCCCTCTGGAGCGCCTCGTCAAAGGGGAACCGGCTGCCTGCAAAGGCCCGGGCCGCGCCGAGGCGGAATTCGATCGTCTCGGCAGGCACGGTCAGGTGGTTCGGAAACCTGGCGACCAGCTCCTCATGGAGTCCCTGGAACCTTGCCACATCGAACGAAGGTTGCACCTCCGGGTCCGGATCGAGGGGATAGGCGGATGAAGCGATCGACGTGAGCGTTCGCGCACGATCCGGGTGGCTGATGGCAATCCTCTGGGCGATCATCCCGCCCATCGAGGCGCCCACGATGTGCGCCTCCCGAATCTCCAGGGCATCGAGCAGGCCTACGGCATCCTGAGCCATGTCCTCCAGGCTGTACGGGTGGTTCTCGTCCCAATCGGCGATCCATTCGGAAAGGCCACAGTCCCGATTGTCGAACCGGACGACATGAAAACCGGCCTCCACGATCGGCTCGTAGATATACGGAAGCCAGGCGGTGCACTGTTCATCCATCCCGATGATGAGCAGGGCCGTCGGGTCCACCGGGTCTCCAAACGCCTCGTAATAGATCTGTATTCCGTTCGAGGCCACCCTGCCTTTGTCGTGCGGCTGAATACGCATGTGGGACATCTTCGAGATTCTCCAGGACAAAATCAACCTGCAAAAACCGAAATTGCCGTCATTCCTGTGGGAATCCCTTGGCTACCAGGGAATTCCTTCTCCCCTTGAGGAGGGTGTCGATTAATGGGAATTCTCTCACTATCCGTCATTCCTGCGGAGGCAGGAATCCAGTGGCTTCAGGTGCTTAGGGACTCCCGCCTGCGCGGGAGTGACGAAGATTGGGTGTTTTCCGACACCCTCCTTGAGGGGAGAAGGTCAGAGCCTGTCCCCGCGTAGGCGGGGAATGAGGGGGGCGTCTATCACACCCTCACCCTAACCCTCTCCCTCTCGAGAGGGAGAGGGAATATCGGTAACGGGATGACACAATCTCGGACATTGCGAGGAGCCGAAGGCGACGTGGCAATCTCCGTGCACAATGCTTGAGTAGCAGGCCAATCGGGTAGTAGAGTGTCCCCGTGCGTTCACGCCTGGGAACGAAGGATACCACGAAATGGACAAGAGGGCCCTCAACAGTCTCACCACAGCTCTCCGCGATATCTGCAGGGACAGAGTCCTTGAAGAAAAGTGGCTTCTTGCCCCGTCGTTGCGTGTAGGGTTCCAGTGGCTCGATTCGGTGGCGCGATCAGGACAGCCCGTGTTGAACGTACGGGTGAAGACGCTCCAGCACGTGGTCCTGGAACTCAGTGCGACTGAGATGGATCGGAGGGGTCTCGCGTTCCTCCGCGGGGTGCGTCTCGAGGTCTTGGTGGACCGCCTGTTCGAACGGTTGAGAGCCCGCGGAGGCGGGTACACGACCGGCCTGGCGCCCAGCCCGGGGCTCACGAGAACCCTGACCCGCGCGATCCGCGACCTGCGGCTCGCAGGCCTGCAGTCCCGCGGCCTGAAGACCGGGGCCTTCGAGGTGGCGCGCAAGGGGGAAGAGATCAAGAGGCTCCTCAAGGAATACGAAAAGGCCCTCGAGGCGGAGAGGTTGGCGGACTATGCGGCGCTCCTTCGCCTGGCCCGGGAGCGGCTCGAGGGCAACCCGGGGGAGATTGCAGAAGAGACGCTCGTCCTGGTGCCGGACGATGTGGCCGAGGATCTTTGCCTGTTGGAGACGGCCTTCCTGGAGCGTATCCCGGAGAAGCAGAGGATCAACCTCCCTGTGGATCAGCCCGGAACGC
>JAUWSZ010000166.1 GCA_030609865.1 bacterium
GCGCGTCGTCAGCCAGATTCTGAAGGAAGGGCTTGCCGAATCCGAATCCCACAGGGCGCCGCTCAGGATCGGTCTTCCCATCGGAGTTTTGCCCTTCTACTTCCCGGACCTGTATGATGCTTCTGTTGTGGGAGAGAGCCTTCTGGAATGTTGAGTACAGGCAATCTTATCGGGGTTTCCTTATTGCATTATGGGCTTCCGTCATCCGCCAGCCCTCGGCTTCATCTTGGTTTTGTTTCGCCGCTAGAGCAAGGTAATGACACGAAGCGATGACGATGGGGTCAAGTCCGGACACAGGACGGTAACCGGCTTGGGAAGGTACAAATTGGGTCAAATGATCCCGGATTCCCTGAGTTCGTCGATTTCCTCCTTCGTGAGGTTTGCCCAGGCGGAGAGGACCTCTTCGGTGTGTTCCCCGAGTTCCGGGCTCGCCTTCTCGATGCGGCAGGGGGTCCTGGAGAACTTCATCGGCGTCCCCACGACCTTCAGGCTGCCCGCCTGAGTGTGCTCTACATCGACGAACACCCCTCTCCCGTTGATGTGGGGGTCGTTCACGACCTGCTCGATGTTGTTGACCGGCCCGCACATCACGCGGTGGGCATCGAGCAGGGTGATCCACTCTTCGGTTGTCCGTAATCGCATCAGCGCATTCATCTCGTCGACAAATGCGTCGTAGTTGTCCAGCCTCGCCTCCAGAGACTTGAACCTCTCATCGGTGACCCAATCTTCTTTTCCGGCTGCCTCGCAGAACCTCTTCCAGTCGTCGTGCAACTGGGCGACCACCACGACGTATCCGTCCCTTGTCGGAAAGGCCTGGAAGGGCGTGAACAGGGGATGCCTGGATCCGAGGGGGCCCGGGATTTCGCCGGTAGCGAAGTATCGGGCGCAGGCGTTCTCGCAGAGGGCCACCTGGGAGTCCAGCATGGCCACGTCGATCCACTGCCCCTGCCCGCTCTTCTCCCGCTCGTGAAGGGCGGCCAGGATGGAGACGCAGGTAAACAGGGAAGCACCGATGTCCCCCATCGAGTATCCCAGACGGGCAGGCGGCCTTCCCGGCTCCCCTGTGATGCTCATCACGCCGCCCATCCCCTGGGCGATCATGTCGAAGGCGGGTCGCTGGGCATACGGCCCCTCCTGGCCGAAACCGGACAGGGAGGCATAGATGATCCCTGGATTGACCTCGCGGATTGCGTCATAACCGAAGCCCAGTCGCTCCATGACGCCGGGCCGGAAGTTCTCGAGCAGGATGTCCGCCCCCTTCGCAAGCTCTAACACCACCTTCTTGGCTCTCTCGCGCTTCAGGTCAAGGGTGATGCTCTTCTTGCCCCGGTTGATGCTGAGGAAGTACGAGCTCACCTTCTCGATGAAGGGGCTGGCAAAACGGGCCAGATCGCCGATCTTCGGGGCCTCTATCTTCACGACCTCTGCGCCGAGATCGGCGAGGAGCATCGTTGCATAGGGACCGGAGAGCATCCTGCCAAAACTCAACACCTTCGTTCCTTCCAAAGGTCCGGACACCATTTTCACCTCCTTGTCCATCCGTAGCTACCGGTAGATCGGTGACTGTCCCCGACTTTGTCCGAGGTGAAAGGGCAAAGGCAAAAGGGATGGATCAAGTATTGACGTAAACCACCCCTTTACCCTTGACCCTTTCACCTTTCCCCTTCTTTGGTCCTTGATCTTAGCCGCTTACAGCGCGAATGACAAAGGGCAGGCACCCTGTCAGTTCTCTTGTTGACCTGGCTCGCACACTTGACATAACTTACTGTCACCACTTCTCTGACACGCGCGGAGGCATGGGATGAACAAGATGCGGGAGACCCTTCAAGGTCGAGAAGTACAAGCTGCGGGAACAGGTCCTGCGTGAGCTGGGAAGGGGAAAGAAAGAAAAATGAAATGAGAACCTTCGGCCTCATCTCGCGATCCCTCATCATCGTCTCGTTCCTGTTGGCCATGTCCGCGACCGAGCCGGCCCGTGCCATCGAGGTCATGCCCCTGACGTACCACTTCGGGGAGGTGGAAGTCGGGGCTTCGAGCAGCACGGTGATCACCATCGTCAACTACACGGGGCACTCGCATATTCTTACGACCGTTGCCTTCTCAGAGGGAAGCAGCGCGGACTTCTCCCTCGCCACGGTCCTGGATCTCCCGATGACGCTCGAGTCCCTGGACCGGCTCGAACTGGAGATCGTCTTCTCCCCGTCCACTACGGGCCTTTTGCTGGCCGACCTGCGGATTTACAGTATCGACAACAGCCTGAAGATCGTGACCGTGTCGCTTCACGGGGGAACCGGGACTGCGCCCCCTCCCGGAGCCTGCGCCCCCTAGAGTGAACGTTGAAGACATTCCGGGGGGCACCGCATCTAACATCATCAAACAACTCTCAGGACCGAAGGAGATTGATCATGGCTGAAGATCCTCTTTTTTCCTCTTTTCAGCTGAAGGATTTCAGGCTCAAGAATCGTATCGGCGTGGCCCCGATGACGCGCATGTCATCCCCTGGCGAAAGCATCCCACGCCAGGATGTACTCGACTTTCTCGTGCGGCGGGCCAAGAATGGAGCCGCCGTCGTCTACACGGAAGCCATCGTGACGGACAATGAGAGTGCACAGGGCTACCCGGGGCAGGCCCGTCTGCTCACTCAGCCACAGATCGAGGCCTGGAAGCCCGTCGTGGAGGCGATCCGCAAGGAGGGTGCCCTCTCCATCATGCAGATGTTTCACTGCGGCCGAATGGCCTGGCCGGAAGTGAACCCTGCGAATCGGGTCATCGCTCCCAGTCCGCTTGCACCCAAGCAGGCAAACCCGTTGACCGGGGCCCCTTATCCCATTCCGGACGCCATGAGCAAGGTCGACATCGACCACGTGATCACGGGCTTTGTGGAAACGGCCAGAGGCGCTGTAAAGGCCGGGTTCGACGGCATCGAAGTACACGGCGCCCACGGCTATCTCGTAAACCAGTTCCTCTCCGCTTACTCGAATCAGAGGACGGACGAATACGGGGGAACCGTGGAGAACCGATACCGCTTGGCCCACGAAGTCGTCCAGGCCGTGCGCGAGGTCGTGCCGGCGGACCGCCTGCTCACCTTCCGGGTCTCCAACTGGGGCGTGGCCGATATGGAGGTGTCCCTCTTCGAGAACGAGGCGGAATACAGCGAAATCGTGAAACGACTCTCAAAGGAACCGATCGACGCGATCTCTGTATCTACTTATTCCTACAGCGAAAAAGCATTCGGCACAGACAAGAACATGGCGCAGATCACCCGCCAGGCCACCCATCTCCCGATCATGATCTGTGGAAAGATCCACGATCGTGCCAGCGCCGAGGATGCGCTGCGGGACGCCGACATCGTCCTCAGCGCCAAGTCGATCCTTCTCAACCCGGATTGGGTCGAGGATGTGAGGGCAGGAAAGGCGATGCCCCCCTATGGTTCGGACGAGGCGAACGTCGCATACACCGACACTCCCCTTCCCTGATCGGATCCAGGCTCCTGGAACGCCGACCGGATCGTCAGGCCCTTCTCGTGCATCGAATTCAGTCCATCACCATTGCATAAATCGTTGAGATGGTATAGGGAGATATGTGAAAATTAACGGTCCGTAAGGTGAGAGACGAGAGAAAACCTTCTTGATAAAACAACAACCGGCGACTCTCCTGTTCGTCCTGCTCACAGTCTTCCTGCATTCCCCTGCCTTCGCTCAAGGCCTGGACATGGCAAAGTGGTTCGGGCCCGATGTAGGGAGCCGCACTGTCCTCACTCAGTATGCTTTGGATATCTACACAAACTCAGACGTAGAGGGCCAGGACACCGACCTCGGCCTGCTGGAACACAACTTCTTCCTCCTGGTCCCTGTCTGGCAGAATGAGCGCAACGAATTCGGCATCACCGCCCAGGTAGAGCTGCAGGATACGGACACCGATGCCGTTCTGCCGCGGGAGGGGATTCCCCTTCCGAGCCAGCTCTGGGAAGTCCGGATCGGCGCAATCTACCGAGGCGTGGTCCGGGGCGATTGGATCTGGGGGGTCAACGCGAGCTTCGGCTCGGCCAGCAATGAGCCCTTTCAGGCCGGGGATGCCTTCGATGGAACCCTGGGCGGTCTCCTCCGCATTCCGCACAAGAAGCGAAACGCCTGGCTGTTCTTCCTCTACTTTGCCACCAACAGGGAGTTCCTGAACTACGTGCCCCTGCCGGGCGCAGGATACTGGTGGGAACCTTCGGACAAGTTCAGGGCGGTTGTCGGTGTCCCCTTCGCTTCGTTTGCCTACAAGCCGATCAAAAAGCTCTCGCTGAACCTCAGCTACTTCCCCATCCGGAACTTTCATGCCAAGGCAACCTACAGTATTTTTGGATTCCTGAACGTGTGCGCCGGATTCGACTGGCGCAACCAGAGGTATTTCCGCGCCGACCGGGACAACAACGACGAACGGATCTTCTACTACGAGAAGCGTGTCGGCGGCGGGCTCCGCTTGGGCGTAGCGCCGCAGGTTGCCCTCACCTTCGAGGGAGGCTGGGCCTTTGACCGGTTCTACTTCGAAGGGGAGGACTTCGGCGATCGCGATGGAAACATGATCGACGTGGCCGACGCTCCCTATGGGACAGTCAAGATCGGCGCCCGCTTCTAGCCCTGCGTGGGAGGATGAATTGAAGAGGCTATTCAGCAGCATCAAGGTCGGGAACCTGGAACTGAAGAACCGTATCGTCCTGCTCTCCATGCAACTGGGGTACGCAGAGGGCGGATTCGCCACAGACGCCTTCATCCGTTTCTACGAGGAGAGGGCCAGAGGCGGAGCGGGCCTGCTCATCGTCGGCGGGGCCCACATTCACCCCCACGGCACGGGCGGGGTGAACTTTCTGGCCATCGACGATGACAAGTACATCCCGGACCTGAAGAAGCTCACGAATGCCATCCGATCCGCGGGATCCAAGTCGTGCCTCCAATTGCTCCACTCGGGTCGATACGCCTTCTCCATCCTCACCGGGGAGAAGCCCGTTTCAGCCTCCGAGGTCGAGTCTCCGCTCAGCGGTGATGTGCCGCGGGCGCTTAGCGTGGATGAGATCCAGGGAATGGTAACCCTCTTCACCGATGGAGCGCGCAGGGCAAAGGAAGCCGGCTTTGACTCGGTCGAGATCTGCGGCAGCACCGGGTACCTGGTCAGCCAGTTTCTCTCGGCCTTTACCAACCGCAGGACCGATGAATACGGAGGCAGCCTCGAGAACCGTACGAGGTTCGCCAGAGAGATCGTCCGAAGCGTCAAGCAAGCGCTCGGGGAGGACTACCCGGTCGTCTTTCGCCTGAGCTTCGACGACTACGTGCAGGGCGGGACAGGCCTCGACGAAACGAGACCCATCGCCAGGGCTCTGGAGGAGACCGGAGTCGACATCCTGGACATGCAGGTGGGTTGGCACGAAGCAAAGGTCCCCACGAGTGCGATGCTCGTGCCTCGAGCCGCCTTTGCATACCTGGCCGGAGAAATAAGGAAGGAAGTCTCCATCCCCGTGATCGCAACCAACAGGATCAACGACCCTCGCCTTGCGGAAGAGCTGCTCCAGGACGGAACCGCGGACCTGATCGGCATGGCAAGGGCCTTGATCGCGGACCCGGAACTGCCCAACAAGGCAATGGCAGGCAGGCTCGAGGAGATCGCCCCGTGCATCGCATGCAACCAGGGGTGCATGGACGGCGTGTTCATGGGAAGGCCTGTCTCCTGCCTGGTCAACCCGGCGGCGGGCCGGGAGGCGGACTTCGAGATCAACCCCGCGAAAGAATCCAAGAAGGTAATGATCATGGGGGCGGGCCCCGGGGGCATGGAGACAGCCAGAGTCCTGGCAATCAGGGGCCATGAGGTAACCCTGGTCGAAAAAGAAAAGGAACTGGGAGGCCAGCTCACCCTTTGCGGGATTGCCGAAGACAGGGGCGAGTTCAGATCCTACTTGAGATACTTGATCAATGAAGTAAACAGGTTGGATATCAGCATCGTAACGGGCAAGGAAGCTACCGAGCATACGGTGCTCGAGCGCCATTCGGATGTGGTCATCGTCGCAACAGGCGCAAAACAAGACCTCCCCGACATACCCGGCATCGACAAACCTCATGTCTACACCGCCGCGTCGGTCCTGCGGAGAGAGGCCGACCTCTGGGGCAAGGTGGTCATCATCGGTGGCGGTCACATCGGATGTGAAGTCGCTCTCTACGCAGCGCAAAGGGGCGCCATGCCCTCCGATGTCGCCCGGTTCCTGGTTCGCCACGGGGCGCTCGATCATGAAGA
>JAUWSZ010000304.1 GCA_030609865.1 bacterium
CAGAAGACCCCCGCCTATCGTTCCCAGGAGGCTTCCGTCTTCCAGGATGATGCATTGCGAGCCCACAGCGCGCGGGGCGGAACCGGCCCGACGGATGATCAGGGCCAGCACCATTCGCTTCCCGGCACGCAGAAGCTCATCGACCTCGAGGAACATCTCCTTTTTCATGCTCCGCTCCTCATGAGCCGCTCACAGGGGAGCACAGGTCGCCGTATCCCCCTTTTCCGACGACCTTGCCACCGTCCACGACCCTATTACTCTGCTATTTCCCAACAGCGTTCATGGCCAGGAGGGCGTAAACCTTGATTGCGTCCAGGTACTGATCGAGTTCCAGGTTCTCGTTGGGCGTGTGCGCCTTCTTGGCGGTTCCCGGCCCGATAATGATTGTGGGAATCCCCTTTTCGGAAAAGATCCGTCCGTCACACACCTGCTCGTATCCGAGAAAATCCGTAGGTCGTCCAAGCTCCTCCATCGTTTCTTGCGCCAATCGGCATATTTTCTCGTCCGGCGAGGTTTCAAAAGGAGGTGCGGCAACCAACCGAATCAGGCTCGCATCCACCTCGGGATCCTCCTTCTTGACCTGGTCGATCACGTCCTGAATCTCCTGGGTGATCCCCTCGATCGTTTCGTCAGGAACGGTCCTGCGATCGATCACGACTTCACAAGTGTCGGCCACTACATTGAAGGTGACCCCTCCCTTGATGGTTCCGATGTTCATGGTCGCCGGGGGCAGGAACCCTGAATCCCGCCGGCTCAGGGCCGGAACCAGGCTTGCCTGTAAACGGTGGAGGATCTTGACCATCTTATCGATGGCATTCACTCCCACCCAGGGAGTGCTCCCGTGGGCGGTTTTGCCCTTTGTGGTCAATACATAGACGATAATGCCCTTTTCCGCGATGGCGATCCCGCTATCGTTCGTGATCTCACCCACCACAACCATGTCCGGCGAGTAATGACCCTTCTCCATCAAGTAGCCGGCACCCTTCGCGGCGCCCGTCTCCTCGTCCCCGACGAAACTGAGGACCAGCGATCCCTTCAACGGGACATTCTCGACTGCAAGCACTTTTGCCGCCATCAGCATGGCGGCCACGCCCCCCTTCATGTCCGCCACGCCCCTGCCAAACATCATGTTTTCTTTGACCACGGCCCCCAACGGATCCACCTCCCAGTTGGCCTCATCCCCCACGGGCACCGTATCCAGATGGCCGTTGTAAAGAAGTTGAGGGCGAGCACCCGGATTCAGGGTGACGAAGACATTCGGAATCGTCTCTTCACACGACACGACCTCGACGTTCTCGGTGAAGGTCCCGGCCTTGCGCGTAATTACTTCCACCGCCTTCCGGGTGTCGCCCGGCGGGTTGACGCTTTCGGCCTTCACCAGGTCGGCGAGCAGTTCGATCGCCTCGTCACGTGAATCCTCAATCCCCTTGAGAACCTTTTCTTTCTGGGCGTCCATGTGATTCGTCCCTCTTCCAGGGTTGTTCAGAATTCCTCGGTCGGAAAGTCACTGCCTCCTCTTCTTGCCACCCTTTTCTCCCCAGCGCTTGAACAGGTCGTGTTCGATTCCGAAGAAGTCCAGTATCTTACCAACCGTCTGGTCGATGATGTCGTCGATGCTGGCCGGTCTGTGATAGAAGGCCGGAATCGGCGGCAGGATGTGGGCCCCCATGTCGGCAGCCAGGCTCATTAACCGGAGATGGCCCTTGTGAAGGGGTGTTTCCCGGACTACAAGAACCAGCTTGCGTTTTTCCTTGAGCGTCACGTCCGCGGCCCGCTCGATCAGGTTGTTGGCGTAGGAGTTGGCGACCCCTGACAGCGTCTTCATCGTGCACGGGGCGATGATCATGCCGCCCGTCAGATACGAGCCGCTGGCCACGGGTGCGGCAAGATCCTTGTCGTCATACGTGCAGCTCGCCATCGCCTCCACATCCTCCACCTTGTAGTCTGTCTCCAGCTCGATGACCTGCTTGCCCGCCCGGGAGATGATCAGGTGGGTCTCGAACCCCTTCTCCTTGAGCAACTGGAGGCTTCTGACTCCGTAGAGCGCGCCGCTGGCCCCGGTGATCCCGACAATGATTCGCTCGGACACGGTCTTCTTCATGGTTTTCCTCCGGTGGCAGGGGAAGGGGACTCGACCTCGATCCGGTCCACGACAAGGTCGAGGAGCAGCCGGCTGTGTCGGATCACCTTTTGGATGCCCTCTTCGCTCAGGTTGTCCCAGTGGATGCCCGCCGTGACGACCACGCGCGTGTTGAAGGACGCGGCCAGTTTCTCTGCTGCATGCTTGGCCAGATCGTCCTCCTTGTGACCCACGTAGCAGAACACCGATGCCGTGGCACTCGTCACCCTGGGGTCTTTCAGGCTCGGCCGCGGTTGCGCCATGGCCACGGCCCCGATGTGCGGTTTCTCCCCGCCGCTTATGGCAACGAGCAGGTCTTCGCCGATCGATCGGATGTGAGCCTTGATGTCGTATTCGCCCTGGTTTGTTGCGAGATGGAATTCCATGCGAGTGTTTTCCTCCAGTCGGATATCTTTGCCTGATGCGGCTTGCGCCGCAAGGGTTCAGGGGTCGGGGCTCAGGGGTCAGGCCCCGCCTCCAGCCTACCAACATGACCTTCCCGCAACATATACGTAGAAGCGTGGATGTTACGACTAGAGACTCTAATCCTTGCAGGCGAACCCACGTTCGTCAAGAAACCATGGGCCCAACCATTTGAACCTACCTCAGATCTTAAGTTGAATCCCACATCTCTTCGTTTCCGGGGAGTCTAAGTTACTAAAATAATTCAGAAAAATAAAGCCGGACGACCCCTTGAGATTTCGGGTTCGTGGTCTATGATAGAAGGGTCTGTGTACCATCCAAGAAGAAAGGAGCTTATCCCAGATGGCATCCGGAGCGGACAGCATCATTGCGGCACTCAAGGAAGGGGGCGTGGACACTCTTTTCGGCATTCCCAGTATCCACAACATCCGCCTCTACGAGGCATTGCGGGAGGAGCCATCCATAAGGCACATACTCTGCCGCCAGGAGGCAACGGCCACCAACATGGCCGACGGATACGCCCGGGCGGGCAACGGACTCGGCGTGGTCGCAGCCTCCACCGGACCCGGAACCGGGTACGTGGTGCCGGCGATCCAGGAGGCATGGGGAAGCTCTTCCCCCGTGCTCCTGATCACAACGAATATCCATGCCCCGAAGATCGGGAAAGGGTTGGGAGTGCTACACGAACTGGAGGATCAGGACGGGCTCTTCCGGAACATCACCAAGGCCAGATTCAAGGTCCGGCAGGGGGACGACATCCATGCCATGACAAGGGAGGCCATTCGTGTGGCGCTCTCGGACAGGCCGGGACCCGTGTACCTCGAAGTGCCCACAGATCTTCTCATCGAGCCCGACTCGGATGCGGGCGGCCCTGGATCCGAAGACGCTCAAGGTTCCGTTCCCGACTTGGACGCGGCCCTCTCCGTGCTTCGTAAAACGAAACAACCACTCCTGCTCGCCGGGACAGGGGCCGTCCGGGCGACCCTCTTCCAGGAAATCCGCGAACTCGCAGAAGCGCTGGCCGCCCCACTGGTCACGACAACGAACGGCAAGGGCATCCTCGCAGAAGACCACCCCCTCGCCTTCGGCCATGCCGCACGAGGGGGAGCCGTTAGGGAGATGGTTCAGGCGGCGGACGTGTGCCTTGCGATCGGAACGAGGCTCAGGGAATCGGATGTCAAGCAACACGGCCTAACGCTGCCCCGACTCATCCATGTCGACTGGGATGCTAGGTGGATAGGCAAGAACTACGAGGCGGAAATAGCCCTTACCGGCCACATCCCGACCATCGTCAAGGGGTTGTTAGAAGGCCTGGAAGGACACGCCGTCGCCGAGGATCGCTTGAATTCTGTTCAGGACATGCGAAGCGGTCTGGATGGCGAACTCCGCGAGATCCGCAAGACACGTGTCGAACTGGAGTATCTCGATCAAATCCGCGACTGCCTACCCAGGGAAAGCATCCTCTGCGTCGACAACACACAACTCGGATACTGGGCCGAGTATTTCTATCCTTCCTATTGTTCCGGAGGCCTGATCGGTACAAAGGGGAGCACAACCATCGGCTTTTCCTTTGCGGCAGCCATAGGCGCCAAGGTTGCCTGCCCCGACAAGCCGGTCGTTGCGCTCATCGGCGACGGCGGCTTCATGTACAATTCGCACGAACTCGCCACCTGCATTCGGCACGGCATTGGGTTCCCTGTCATCGTGTCAAACGACAATGCTTACGGCATCATCGCCTTCCTTCAACGCGGGTTCTACAAGAACGAGCACGAATCGAGACTATCCAATCCGGATTTCGTGGCCCTTGCACGATCCTACGGTGCGCAGGCCACGCGTGTGGATTCACCGTCGGGGCTTGCAGAGGCCCTGAGCGGGTCTTTGGCATCAGGCAAGATGTGGCTGATAGAACTGGCGGCCACGTTTCCGGAGCCGCCGTTTTGGCTTTACTAAGGGTTTGGTCATCCAACGCATCTGTACACTGAGCTGAGTTCCGGACATTGCGAGGGTGCCTCAACGACCGTGGCAATCCCCCAGCTTCGTAGCATTCCTTCTCCCCCATTGGGGGAGAAGGTCAGGATGAGGGGGGCTTCTGCGCCACCCTCACCCTATCCCTCTCCCTTGAGGGAGAGGGAATGCCAGGGTGCCGGAAGATTCGCTTACACTCGCAATATCCGGCATGTAAATGAAGGGCAGCCCTACAAGCGAATCTCAACCTTGCCCGTCAGGAAACTCTTCACATCCGCGATGGGAACCTCTTCCCTGTGGAAGATGCCGGCGGCCAGGGCGGATTCGGCCTCGGTCTCGCTAAAGACGTCATAGAAGTGTTCGGCACACCC
>JAUWSZ010000497.1 GCA_030609865.1 bacterium
GAACTGAACCGAGAGGACTACCCTTAGGCGGCTAACGCCGCCAGGAAAAAGGAGAAAGGACAAAGGTGAAAGGGATCGGGGGTCAGGCCACGCCGCCCCTCGCTCGTCCTCGTCCTCGATCATGTACCGTGCCCGTGCCCGTGTGCGTGCCCGACTTTTTCTGTCAGCTATTAGCCCCCGCTCCTATTTTGCGTGCATCCGGTTGGGGGAGTGGTTTGGGAGCTAACAGCTAAGAGCTAACTGCTAACAGCTAAGATCGACGACGAGGACGAGCAAGGAGCACGGCGGCCTGACCCCTGATCCCTGGGGGTGGACTTTTGCCCGGAAGTATGGCAAAAGAAGCCGGATGTGGAATGGAAGGACGTGCATTTGTTGTGAGGAGGTTGGGGATGATCAAGGTCGAAGAGCTCACCAAGTACTACGGCAGCCTTTGTGCGGTCGACCACATCAGTTTTGAGATCCGCAAAGGGGAGATCCTCGGCCTCCTGGGCCCGAACGGGGCCGGGAAATCGACGACCCTCAGGATTCTCACCTGTTTCATGCAGCCCACGTCGGGGAACGTCTCTGTGGAAGACTACAACATCTACGATCATCCGCTGGAGATCAAGGGGCTGATCGGATACCTGCCGGAGACGGCGCCACTGTATCACGACATGCTCGTGTACGATTACCTGAGGTACGTGGCCGACATCCGGGGATTTCCCAAAGAGAAGCAACTGCCGAGGATCAAAGAGATATGCGCGCTCTGCGGGTTGCAGGACGTGATGCATCGTTCCGTGGGTGAACTGTCCAGGGGATACAAGCAGCGGGTGGGACTCGGGCATGCGATGCTGACCGACCCGGAGATTCTCGTTCTGGATGAGCCGACCGCAGGGTTGGACCCGAACCAGATCGTGGAGATCCGGAACATCATCAAGGAGATCGGGAAGGCGAAGACTGTTGTCCTGTCCACGCACATCCTGAGTGAGGCAGAGGCGACCTGTGACCGGGTGGTGATCATCAACAAGGGCAAGATCGTCGCGGACGGACCGACGGAATCGCTCAAAGAGGAGTCCGGCAGCGCGTACGACATCCACCTTTCGTTGCAGGGGGCCGAATATGCGGACGTGGAACAGACCCTTGCGACCCTCTCGAATATCCGGAAGATCTCCCGGGACGAAGACACGGATCACACCATGAACCTCGTCCTTTCCTGTAGGGCCGGGGAGGACATCCGATCCGATCTCTACCAGATCATCAAACAGAAGGACTGGTCGCTCCTGGAGTTTCATCGAGAGAGCCGAACCCTTGAGAACATCTTCAGAGAACTGACAAAGGAAGGCTGAGATGAGAGGCGTCCGGCAGGTTTTCAAGAGAGATTTTAAGGTCTATTTCATTTCTCCGATTGCCTACATCGTGATCTCCATCTTCCTCATATTGTCCGGGTGGTTCTTCTTCTCAACCTTCTTTCTTTTCAACCAGGCGGAAATGAGGACGTTCTTCGACCTCTTGCCCGTCCTCTTCGCGTTCATCGTTCCCGCGGTGACGATGCGCCTTTTCTCCGAGGAGTTGAACACGGGATCGTACGAGCTTCTGCTGACGCTGCCTGTCTCGGTCCGTGATGTGGTGATCGGGAAGTTCGCTGCAGCCGTCGCCTTTGTAGCGCTCATGCTCGTGCCGACCCTCTCCTATGGCGTATTCATCTCCTTCTACGGAGATCTGGACTGGGGCCCCGTGATCGGAGGATACGTCGGCGCCCTCCTTCTGGGCGCGGCCTTTGCGAGCGTGGGCCTGTTTGCCTCGTCGCTGACGCGGAACCAGATCATTGCCTTCATCATCGGTATGTCCGTCTGTTTTTTCCTGACCCTGATCGACAAGATGCTCTTCTTCCTGCCGGAATCCGTGGTCGGCGTGTTCCAGTTTCTCGGTGCGGATTTCCACTTCCAGAACATTTCGCGAGGGATACTGGATTCCAGGGACATCGTCTACTTCCTGAGTGTGTGCTTCGTCGCGCTGTACGGAACCTATCTGGTGATCCAGGAGAAGAAGTGAGGTCGCTGTGATGATCAAGCCCGGAAGGATGAGTCGGCACGTTCGGTTCCTCATGTACCTCGCCGTGGTGGTGTTGTTGAACCTCGCTGGGACAACGCTGTTTTTTCGGGTGGATTTGACCGCGAACAAGATGTTCTCCCTGTCCGAGGCCAGCAGGACGGCCGTGGCTACCCTTTTCGACCCCCTGACGGTGAAGGTGTTCTTCACAGGCCGACTGCCCGCCCCTTACAACAACATCGAGCGCTACCTCCGGGATCTGCTGGCGGAGTACAGCGTGGCGGGAAACCGGTACTTCAACTACCAGGTCTACGACGTGTCCGAGGGGAAGCGGGAAGAGGCGGAAAGGAACAGGGAGATCGCGCGGGACTACGGAATTCACCCTGTACAGATTCAGAAATTCGAGCAGGATGAGGTCAGGTTCCAGAAGGCCTACATGGGCATGGTCCTGATTCACGGCGACTTGATCGAGACGATTCCGGCCATCACCTCCACGGAGGGGCTCGAGTACAAGATCACGGTCAAGATCAGGAAGATGGCGAGCGAGATCAGTGCTCTGCTCGGACTCGAAGAGAATGTGAAGGTTCTGCTGTTCCTCTCTTCCTCCCTGCAGGCGGTGGGCCCATACATGAACCTGACCGGCCTCGCCGAAGTGCCGGACAATGTCGAGAGCATCGTCGAAAAACTCAACGAGAGCCACTACGGAAAGCTGGCCTTCCTCTCACTCGATCCGACCCAGGACGAACAAGCCGGCGAGGAGGCGCAAGCCTGCGATCTTCTCCGGCTCCGATGGGACGCGTTCCAAGATCGGCGTGGCCAGAAGATCCCAGCGGGCGAGGGGTTTGCCGGCCTGGTCGTACGGCACGGCGACCGCATCGAGGGGATTCGACTGATCAAGGTGAGGAAAGTCCCGATCTTCGGCACACAGTACCAGCTCATGGACGCGAACCGGCTCGAGAAGGCGATCGGCGATGCGGTGGAGAACGTCATCCAGGTGAACGAAGAAATCGGTTATCTCTCCTCACACGGGTGCCTCGAACTCGGGGGGCCGCCCCTCCCGGGCCAGCAGAGGCAGGGATCCCTCGCGAATTTCCACAACCTCTTGCGCGAGGACTACACCATCCGGAGGATCAACCTGAAGGAAGAATCGATCCCGGAAGGGCTGGCCTCCCTGATTATCGCGGGGCCGAAGGAGGTGTTCACGGAGGTTGAGCTGTACGAAATCGACCAGTACCTGATGAAAGGCAGGGGCCTGATCCTCTTCCTGGACCGGTTCCGGGAGGTCCTCCCCCAGGAGCCGAACCGCAGGGCCTTTCGTCAGCAGGGACCGGTCTATCTCCCCCTCAACACAGGGATCGAGAAGCTGCTGAAGAACTACGGCCTCTCTAGTTCGGCGGCATACGTTTTGGACGAGAGCTGTTTCAAGCAGCGGGTGCCACAGCGCTTCGGGGGAGGGGAGAGGCCGATCTACTTTGCCCCGATCATCAAGAACGAGTCGATCAACAAAGAGATGGCGGTC
>JAUWSZ010000593.1 GCA_030609865.1 bacterium
AGGGTGAACGCCGTGATCCCTCCCCTCGCCCTCGACGGTCCGATACTCTCCATCCGGCGTTTTGCCAAGGATCCGCTGGAGATGGAGAATCTCATTGCGCTCAAGACACTGGTCCCGGAGATCGCCGAGATCCTGAAGGGAATCGTCAGGGCGAAGCTGAATATCCTGATTTCCGGAGGTACGGGGACCGGGAAGACGACGATGCTGAATGTTTTCTCCCGGTTCATTCCTGAGGGTGAAAGGATCGTCACCATTGAGGATCCTTCGGAATTGCAGCTCAAACAGGAGCACAGGGTCAGGCTGGAGACCCGGCCCCCGAACATCGAAGGCAAGGGGGAAGTCACCCAGAGGGATCTCGTCAAGAACAGCCTGCGGATGCGTCCTGACCGGATTCTCGTGGGGGAAGTCCGTGGCCAGGAGGCCTTTGACATGCTCCAGGCGATGAACACAGGGCACGAAGGGTCCTTGACCACCGTCCACGCCAACTCACCCCGGGATGCCCTCATGCGGCTGGAAACCATGGTCGCCATGGCAAACTTCGACATTCCGGCCACCTTTGTAAGACGATACGTCTGCTCTGCCCTCCATGTCATCGTCCACCTGGAACGTCTGACGGATGGAACGAGAAAGCTGGTCAGCCTGCAGGAAATCACCGGAATGGAAGGGGACACGATTACCCTGCAGGAGATTTTCTCCTTTGAGCGCTCGTCGATCGATCCCGCGGGCAAGGTGAAAGGGAGATTCCTGTTCCACGGCGTCCGGCCTCGATTCGTCGACAAGTTCGCAGCCATGGGCATAAGCGTTCCCCCTGAATCGTTTGAAAAAACCGTGATCCAAGAAATCTAGTCTGACGAGGACCGTAAAGATGAAAGTCTTCCTGGGCACCCTCATCGCGATGTTCCTTGTTTCCATCTTGACCATAGAGCTCCTCCTGTACGCCTACAGGCGTCTAAACAACCCGAATCCGACGAAGCTTCGAAAGAGGGTCCGGGCGATCTCCATGGGTGATCACACGGCCGAGGCCCCGGATATTCTTCGGAAAAAAATATTCAGCAGCGTCCCGGCACTCAACGAGATCCTTTCACGCACTCCGGGGGTGAACGCCCTCGACCGCCTCGTCCAGCAGGCGAACGTCAAGTACCCTCCGAGCATTTTCGCGCTCCTCGCCCTCGTCCTGGCATTGGCGGGGTACTACGTCTGTTTCTCGATGACAAGAACTCCGACTACGTCCCTTCTGGCCGGGGCGTTGTTGGGAGGCGCTCCCCTCTACTATCTCGTCATCAAGAAGAGAAACAGAATGCACAAATTTCTGACACAGCTCCCGGAAGGCCTGGACATGATCGCCCGCGGGCTCAGAGCGGGCCATGCCTTCACGACGGGCCTGAAGCTGGCTGCCGAAAACTTCGACGACCCTTTGGGCACGGAATTCGACGAAACCCTGGACGAGATCAACTTCGGGGTCAGCGTTCCCGATGCACTGAAGAACCTCGCACATCGAGTCGATTGCCCTGACCTCAAGTTCTTCGTTGTTTCTGTCGTCATACAGCGTGAAACAGGGGGCAATCTTGCGGAGATCATCGAGAACATTGCCCGTATCGTTCGTGAGCGGTTCAAGTTCGCCGACAAGCTGCGCGTCCTGTCCGCAGAGGCCAGGTTCTCGGCCAAGATCCTCGTCGCGATTCCTTTCTTGATTCTCATTGGCCTTCGCTTCATGAATCCAGAGTACGTGGGCCTGCTGTTCGAAGACCCGACGGGAAAAAAGATGCTGGGCGTGGCTGGGTTCATGATGTTCTTTGGCATTCTTGTCATGGCGAGAATGGTGAAAATCCGGGTGTGACTCGACGGAGGCAAGAAGCATGACAATCCCCCCTGCAACGGTCCCGCTCTTGATATCCACAGTGGCCTTTTTCGTGACCATCCTGTTCTTTGTGGGCCTTTATCAGATTTACAGGCAACGCAGCACAAGACGTTCGATGCTCGATAAAGTGCGCGGCGCCACGCTCGAGGAAGAAGCATTCATTGCGGAAACGACTCCCGGGTCGTCCGGGAATGCCTGGGCGAGCATCTCGGGCTTTCTGAACTCGATCGGAAAGCGCGTGCTCCCGGCGAAATCCCAAGACTACTCCCGACTCAGACAAAAGTTCGCGTGTGCCGGGATTCGCAAGGCAAATGCCCCGACCATCTTCTGGGGAACGAAATGTCTCCTTGCCCTCCTGTTCCCTGCCCTTTTCCTGCTCCTTGGCCTTCCCTTCATGCGGTCCATGACCCCGAATGTCGATATGGGCATCACCCTCTTTCTCGCTGTCGCAGGATTGTACGTTCCCGATATATGGTTGCGCAACAGGATCGAAAAGAGGAAAGACGAGATACGTAAGGGGTTGCCGGACGCGTTGGATCTCCTCGTGGTCTGTGTCGAGGCGGGTATGGGATTGGATTCCGCCATAAATCGGGTGGCTGAAGAATTGGCACTGACCAACAAGACATTGAGCGGGGAGCTCGGGCTCTACGGGTTGGAACAGAGGGCCGGGAAGCCAAGGCATGACGCTCTCAAGAATCTGGCCAACCGGACCGACATTGAAGAGATACACAATCTTACGTCTCTGCTGATGCAAACAGACAGGTTCGGCACGAGTCTCGCGCAATCCTTGAGGGTGTATTCCGATACCTTCCGGACGAAGAGGTACATGAAGGCGGAAGAAAAGGCCGCGAAGCTGCCCGGAAAGATGCTGTTCCCGTTGATTATCTTCATCTTCCCGTCTCTGTTCGTGGCGCTGGTGGGACCCGCGGTCATACGCATGTATCAAGTGATGTCACAGCCTTGATCGAAAGATTGAGCAACCTGTTCATAAAGGCAGAAAGGTTTCACCATGAAGCGTCCAAGAAACGGAATGTCCCTCTTCATGAACATAACGATCTGCTTCATGACGCTTACGCTCATCGGCTGTGCCGGCGCCGACAAATCGATGACACCCAGCCGGGACCGGGACTATAGGAAGATGCTGAAGAAGCATTCTGCCGTTGTCCCCGGGAAGAGGCCTTCTCCCTTCTCGGATGAGATGGCGAGCCCGGAAGTGCTTCCGAAGCTGTCAAGCGACG
>JAUWSZ010000609.1 GCA_030609865.1 bacterium
CCAGTCGTTCGTGAAACGGATAAGGAATCGTCTCGATGCGTATCTACGCGGTTTCTGACATACATGGGAATGCCGAGAAGCTCTCGAAGATTCGCAGGAACGTGGCGGAGCACAACCCGGACGTACTGGTGGTTGCGGGTGACATCACGAACTATCACGGCCATCGGCGCGTCGTTTCCGGGTTGAACGAAATGGGATTGCCTGTTCTGGCCGTCCGCGGAAACTCGGATCTTCCGGTCGTGGATCGCCTGTTGCGGGCGTTTCCCCGAACCGGCTCTCTCCACCTGAAAGAGACCGTGTTGAAGGGGGTCCGATTCACGGGCGTGAGCGGGGCGATCCCGGTTCCCTTCCGGACGCGGCTGAGGTGGATCGAGAGGCCGGTGCTCGAGCAGATGCTCGGTCTCGTGCAGGGGCATTCCATCCTGGTCGCACACCCTCCTCCGTGGGGAACATTGGATGAGGTGCTGGGCAAGTTCCACGCAGGTTGCAGGGGGATCGAGGAAATCGTACGGAAGCGACAACCACGCATGCTCCTCTGCGGGCACATCCATGAAAGCCCCGGGACGGCACGATTGGGCAAGACCCTGGTGATAAATTGTAATATGGGAAGGAGGCGAGCCGGTGCGATGATCGACTGGGATGAGAGCCGGGAGCCTTGCGTCCACATGCTCTAAAAACCGGGCGGTGGCCGGGCCCGTGCTGGCGCTTCGTTGGGCCGTCTCCGGTCGACCCACTTCGACTTGACAGGCGCGCGACGACAGTCTTAGTATGCTATTCGTCGGTCCGAAAAAGAGAACGGAATAGGCTGAAAAAGAAGCGAAAAGATCGATTGGATGCGTTCGAGAGGAAGTGGACGCAGGGAGGACACGTGATGAGCAGGAGAGGTCACAAGCAGGAGGCTCTATCGACTGGGGCAAAGATCCGTTTCATCAAGGTCGGTCTCCTTGGTGCGGTATGCGTCGGCCTGGTTGCGTGTACGGTGGAAAGGGATTTGGGACCCGATGGCCTGAAAGAGCTGCGGGAAGGCCAGAAGGTGATCCTGGAGCGCATCGAGAAGATCGAAAAGACGCAGAAAGAACTCCTTGCGTCTTTGCAGAAGAGGTCCCCGAAACGACCCGCCGTTGATTACAACAAAATCTACGACATAAAGGTCGGTCAGTCTCCGGTGAGAGGGGCGAAGGACGCAAAGATCACGCTCATTGAGTTCTCCGATTTTCAGTGTCCCTACAGCAGACGTGCTCAGCCTCTGATCGAGAAGCTCCTGAAGGCCTACCCGGACGATCTGCAACACGTTTACAAGAACTTCCCCCTCCGGTTTCACAAGGAGGCGATGCCGGCGGCCAAGGCCTGTCTGGCCGCAGGACTGCAGGGGAAATTCTGGGAGATGGAAGAGATCATTTTCGAGAACCCGAAGAAGCTCGGGGACAAGGATCTGAAGAAGTATGCCAAGGAGATTGGCCTGGACCCGCAGCAGTTCGAGAAAGATTTTAACAGTGAAGAGGTAGACAAACTCGTGCAGGAGGATCTCGCAGAGGCGAAGAAGGCGAAGGTCACCGGGACGCCGACACTGTTCCTGAACGGAAAGCGGGTTAAGAATCGGTCCGAGGAGGCGATGAAGCAGGAGATCACGACCCTTCTGGAGGGGAAAAAGAAATCCTGATGAGACGGTGGGTGATGAAGAGCGATGTGCTGGATTCATCCGAAACCGGAGGGCTGGCTCCCTGGTTTCGGGGGGCCTTTTTTATTCCGTCGAAGTGTAGGTGCGGCCGCGACAGGTGAAAGGACAAAGGACAAAGGTCAAAGGTTAAACGACCACTCGCACGTACTGCGCCGATCGAAAACAGGAAAACTTTTTGAATGGCCTTCCGATGAGGGATCCTTTCACCTTTCACATTTTACCTTTCGCCTTCAGCGATAGGGACTGGCTGTTCTTGGGCTAACCTCCCGCATGGAGGGAGCCATTTGAAGATAATCATCGTAGGCGCCGGAGAGGTTGGGTTTCACATCGCCAAGAAGCTCTCTTCGGAGAACAAGGACGTGGTCCTCGTGGAGATCAACGAGGAGCGTGTTCGCCGGGTGCAGCAGGTCCTCGATGTACAGGTCATTCAGGGGAAGGGGAGCAGCCCTTCCGTGCTCCGGCGGGCCGGCCTGGAGTCGGCAGAGATGGTGATCGCGGTCACGGACAGTGACGAGACGAACATCGTCGCCTGCCTGATCGCCCAGACCTTGTCCAAGAACATCATCCGGGTCGCCCGGGTGCGCGACCCGGAGTACCGAGGCGCGTCCGGCCTGATCGACAAGAGCTTCCTGCATATTGATCTCGTCATCAGCCCCGAAGAAGAGGTCTCCAAGACCCTGAGTCTGCTGGCCGACACGCCGGGCACCTCCGATGTGCTGGAGTTCGCCGACGGACGCGTCAAGTTGATCGGCATCAAGGTGGACCGCGGCAATCCCATGGCAGGGAAGCGACTGATGGAGATGTCCGCGGAGGAAGGGGAGAAGATCCTCGTGGCGGCCATCTACCGGAAAGAAAACGTCATCGTTCCCCGGGGGGAGACGCGGATCAAGGAAGGGGACACGCTGTTTCTCGTGACCCTGCCCGGATCTGTCCGGAAGGTGTTGAAGCGATTCGGAAAGCAGGACGAACACACGAAGCGCGTGCTCGTCTCCGGGGGGGGACGGATGGGCGAATGTGTCGCCCGGCGGTTGTCGTCGAGGGGAATCGGGACGAAGATCATCGAGGGGAACCGGCAACGTTGCGAACAGCTCGCCGAGGTCCTGGACAAAGTGGTGGTCTTGCACGGCGAGGGAACGGATCAGAGACTACTGTCCGAAGAAGGGGTCCGGGATGTGGACATGTTCATTTCGGCGGTGGAGGACGAAGAGGAGAACGTGCTGACCGCACTGCTCGCCAAACGACTCGGGGCGAAACGTGTCGTTTCGCTGGTGGACACCACCGAGTATATTCCCCTGGCATCCACGATCGGTGTTGACGTTGTCTTGAGCCCCATGCTGTCCG
>JAUWSZ010000038.1 GCA_030609865.1 bacterium
ACGAAGAGATCGATCTCCCTTACGAGGAAGACCAGGCCCGCCGACAGGCTGCAAGATGCCGGCAGTGCCATGTCCAGACCGTGTTCGATCGAAGCCTGTGCATACTCTGCGGGACCTGTGTGGATACCTGTGTGGAGAATGCGTACAAGATGGTCAGGCTGGAGGATGTCGAAGGGGATGAGGAGGTCGCGAGGCTCACCGAGGCGCTTTCCCGGAGCGGGTCTCTTGGCCGTGGAATGACCGCCATCATCAAGGACGAGACGAGGTGCGTCCGGTGCGGCGTGTGCGCCAGGCGATGTCCCACAGGAGCGATTACGATGGAGGCCTTCCACGTCGAGGAGGAGTGGGACTATGAGTGAATCGGCAGATTGCACCTTGCTCTTGGAAGACGAGAAAGATGTGAGCCGGCGAGAATTCGTTCGTAACATGATGGTGGGCTGGGGAAGCCTGTCGTTGATTGCGGGGATCTCAGCGGCCGGGTTGATGCGGTTTCTGTTGCCCAATGTGCTCTATGAGCCCCCGACCGTCTTCAGGGTTGGTTTTCCCAAGAGCTTCCCTGAAGGTGTGACCCCGATCCCGGAATGGAACGTGTTTGTCGTCCGGAACGGCAACTCCTTTCACGCCATCTCGTCGATCTGTACCCATCTGCGATGTCAGGTGGGTCATGTGAGGAATGGATTCCGGTGCCCCTGTCACGGCAGTCGGTTCGACATCGAAGGCAAGGTGACCCGGGGCGCAGCGCCAAGGCCGCTGGACTGGTATGAGGTCACGCTGGCAGAAAACGGAGAGATCCGGGTCAACACGAAACGCAAGGTCGAACCAGGGACCGAGTCCGTTCTCTTCGGATGAGGAGAATCGCTGCGATGGGTGAGCAGGCCTACCGTCTGAAAGAAGCGATCCGGCATCTTCCCCGGAATCTCAGGGACTCCGTTTTCCGGCAAGGTGTACCACCCACCACGGACCAGGAGCGCTCCGAGGCCGTTTTCGGGAACTTCTTCCTCCATGTACACCCGGTCAAGGTTCACGAAAACACGCTTCGCTTTGGATACACCCTGGGGCTGGGGCTGATCTCGTTCTACCTGTGCCTGATCCTCGTGGGATCCGGGATCTTGTTGATGTTCTATTACGTTCCTTCCACCGACCTGGCCTACCGGAGCATGAAGGACATCGAGTACACGGTCTCCCTCGGGATGGTCCTGCGCAACATGCATCGATGGGCTGCCCATGCGATGGTGATTACCGTTTTCCTCCACATGTGGAGGGTATTCGCCACCGGAGCCTACAAGGCCCCGAGGGAATTCAACTGGGTCATCGGGATCTGTTTGCTCGTTCTGACGCTGCTGTTGAGCTTTACAGGGTACCTGCTTCCCTGGGACCAGCTGGCCTTCTGGGCCATTACGGTGGGAACGAGCATCGTCTCGTACGTTCCCGGGATCGGGGAGGACCTGCGGTACCTGATCCTCGGGGGAAACGTTGTCGGACAGAGTGCGTTGTTGCGGTTCTACGTCCTCCATTGCGTGGTTCTTCCCCTCTTCATGGGCGTTCTGATCGGGATCCACTTCTGGAGGATCCGGATGGATGGAGGCCTGTCGCGGCCGTCGTAGCTGTCGGGAGACATGAAGTATGGAAGCGAAAGACAAAGGCGAGATCTTCCCAAAGGACCCCAACAAGACCTATGCCCTGATGGAGATCGTGGAGGGTTCTTCGTTCCATGTTGAGAAGGGCCCGGAGCACACGGTGCTGAGCTGGCCTCATCTCGTTCTGCGGGAGCTGCTCCTTTTTCTCGTGGTCGTCATCGTGATCGTAGGGCTCGCAATGGTCTTTGATGCTCCCCTGGAAGAACCGGCCAACCCGCTGCATCCAACGAACCCGGCAAAGGCCCCCTGGTACTTCGTCGGCATCCAGGAATTGGTCAGCTATTCAGCCTTTTTCGGGGGCATTCTCGTGCCTGCAATCGTTATGGTCGTTCTGCTGTTCCTGCCGTACCTGGACCGGGATCCGAAGGGTGTGGGTGTCTGGTTCTCCCGGCATCGGCGGAAGGCGAATCTCCTGTTCTTCGCCTTTGTCCTTGCCGTGGTGGTTCCGATCCTGGTCGGGCAATCCCTGCGGGGTCCGCACTGGGAATTCTACTGGCCGTGGGAGGAGTGGCCCAAGGGTTCTACGCTGACGGAGGGGCCTTGATTGACGATGGACAGCTCCTTGATGAAAAGAGTCTTCACCCCTGTCTGTATCGTCGCCCTTGTCGTGGTCCTGTTGGCCTTGTGGCAGGACCGGGATCGTGACTGGAAGCAGTACCAGGAAACCTACTACGGGCTGGCCGCCTCGATGGCTTCGGATGCGGCCCAGAGAGAGCAGATCCTGGAAATGCCGCTCGAGATCAAACAGGTTCAGACAAAGGTGGGCGGGCGTGTCGATCGGTGCGTGACCTGCCACCTGGGGGTGGGCAGCCCGCATTTTGCCGATGCGGAGCAACCCTATACCACACACCCTAAGCTCGATAGCTTCCGGAAGATGCTCGATCATTCCCTGGATGATTTCGGGTGTACCTTCTGCCACGACGGCCAGGGTCTGGCCACGAGCGAACAGGCCGCCCACGGGCGAGTGCCGCACTGGGACCGACCCCTGCTGACGGGCCAGTGGATGGAGATTGCCTGCGGCCGGTGTCACAAGGGAACCATCGATCTGGCGGGCGCACCGATCCTGTCGAAGGGCAGGGAATTGGCCAAAGAGGTCGGATGCTACAACTGCCACCGGATGGAAGGGTTCGAGCAGGAAAAACAGGGGGATTTCGGCCCTGACCTGCAGCGTGTCGGCCTGAAGATGAACGAGAAATGGTTGAAGGACTGGCTGAAGGATCCGTTTGCCTTCCAGGCCAAGACGAAGATGTTGAAATTCTATCTTTCGGACGAAGAGGCGGAAGCGATCGCCAGGTTTCTGCTGACCCTGAAGGGTGAGGGGGCCGTGCAGGCCACCGGCCAAAGCGATGTTCCGAAGGTTGCCAAGGGAAGAGAGCTGTTCGGTGAGCTCAAATGCTTCTTCTGCCACAAGATGGAAGGTTTCGAGAAGAAGGAGATGGCACCGGATCTGACCGGTTTTGGAACGAATAACACGATGGATCTGGACTTTGGGCAGGTGAGGGATACGGAATACACCCTCAAGGACTGGACCATGCGCAAGATCAAGGAGCCGCGGGCCTTTGAAACGAAAGAGACCGAGCTCACCATGCCGGGCAACGACCTCGAGGAGGACGAGAGAGCTGCGCTGACCGTTCTCTTGTTGAGTCACACGGGGGAGGAGGTCCCGAAGGCGTACCGGCGCCGGGAGACATACGGTGACGACAAGGGAAGGAGATTGTTCGAAGAACTCAATTGCGCCGGATGCCACAACGTGCGCTCCCACGGAATCGTCGGAATCAGTGAAGAGAATGTTGCGAAAGACCTCTCGAACATCGGGGACAAAACCAAGGTGGCCTGGATGTTCCAGTGGCTGAAGGATCCCGCCTCGATTTACAGCGATACCAGGATGCCCACGATTGGCTCACTTACCGAACCCCTAGCCCTGAGTCTCACCAGCTACGTCATGGGCTTTCGGGAGGACGGACGCAGACCCGGCGAGGCGAAGATCGAGGAGACGAAGGAGGAGATCTCGCCCGCCGATGTTGTCGAAGGGAGGAAGGTCTTCGAGACCATGGAATGCTATCGCTGCCATCGGATCGCCGGCAGGGGAGGGGAGATTGCCCCGGAACTGACGCGCATCGGGGACAAGGTCCGGGAAGACTGGCTGCTCGACTGGCTGGCAAAGCCGGAGAACTACAACCTGAACATGCTCGATGACCGCCCGATCATCCTGTCGGACGAGCAAGTTCGGGCTTTGGCCTATTATCTACTCTCCCTGGAGGGACCCTCTCCTCTGTATCCCCCTCAAGTGCCTGAAGATGCCCTCCTGGTCAAGGAGGAAAAGGAGCAAGAGGTTGACCGCCTGGAGAGGGGAAAGAGTCTCTTCGGAGAGGCCGGGCCGGTTCATTACCTCTTCGGAAAACGTGTCGGTAAGATGGGGCTCGGCTGCTACGGCTGCCACCGTCTCGGGGACCAGGGGAGTGACATCGGGCCGGACCTGAGTGAGCAGAGTGAGAAGCTCAACCGGGATTGGCTGTTCCGATGGCTGAAGAAACCTGAGGCGTACATGCCAGACTCGAAAATGGGTGATTTCCATCTTACCGATGAAGATGCTGCGGCCTTGGCCGATTACCTGATGACCCATCGAAGCGCCTCGACTTCCGAGGATGCTGTCGGAAACAAGAAAAAGCCTTCTGCCTCGTGAGGATCTTATGAAACAGGTCGGGTTCTACGATGATCTGTCCAGTTGCATAGGCTGCAGGACCTGTGAGATTGCCTGCAAGGACAAGAACAACCTGGAGGTCGGGCCAAGGCTGAGACGGGTTGTCGAGGTGGACGGGGGGACCCCTCCCGCCCTCTGGTCGTACAAGGTCTCCATGTCGTGCTTCCACTGCGAGGATCCGGCCTGTGTAAAGGTTTGTCCTACGGACGCCTTGGTGAAGAGAGAGAAGGACGGAATCGTCATTCCGTACCCGGACAAATGCATAGGCTGCCGCAGGTGCGAGTGGGCCTGTCCGTACCGGGCGCCACAGTATGACGCCGTCCGTAAGAAGGTCGCGAAGTGCAATTACTGCTACGACCTCGTCGACCAGGGATTGAATCCGGCCTGTGTCGATGCCTGCATCATGCGCGTCCTGAAGGCGGGTCCGCTCGAGGCTTTGAAGAAGGAGCCGGACGTGGTCACGAAGATCCGAGGTCTGGCGAATCCCCGGTTCACCCGTCCGAGCGTGGTGTTCAAGCCGCACCGCATGAGCATAGAGGAATAAAGGACTGTTTTGCCCTTTTACCTTTTACCTTTCCCCTTTCCCCTTGGGGTCTTCTTGGGGGTGGATGGGGGGATAAGGAGAGAGCCATGAAGAGCAAGAAGGTGTTGATCCCGGCCATTCTCTTCGTGATTTTGGCGGTTGCCGTCGGTCTGTTCTGGGCCAAGCAGAAATCAGAGGAGAGGGAGGTCCTCGTCTCCCAGGAGGTCATTCCGGCAAAAGAGGAGCCCAAGAAGGTCGTTTCAGAGGGCCTCGTCATCGGGGAACTGAAGGAAGAAGGCAGGAACTTTCAGCTGAGGCTCGTGGCGGAGGTGAAAGCCGATCCTCGTACTGTCTACGACACCCTGGTTGATTTTGAACATCTGAAGGACCTGATTCCGGACTGTACCAAGTTCGAGGTGGTGGAAACCGAGGGGAACCGGACGGTTATCTACCAGAAGCGCTTCATCCTGTTCATGGGCAAGGAGATGGGCGGGAACCTGGAATACACCTTGTATCCGGACGAGCTGAAGTTCCAAACGGAGGTGCTCAGGGACCCGAATGCCAAGGTTGTCGAGCAGTGGTCGTTCGCAGATGCAGGGGGCAAGACGCACGTCACGTATGTCGCGGACGTCAAACCGAAGCTGAAGGTCCCGATCTTCATGGCCCAGGCATGGATCAAGGACAACTTCGTGGACCTGATGAAGGCGGTGAAGGACAAGCTGGAAGGGCAACCCGCCTCGGGGTGAGGAAGGCATGAGCGACCGGATGGATTCGAAAAATTGGAACCTCTCCGCGATTCTCGACCGACCCGCGGACCGCCGCAGCTTCTTGAAGTGGACGGCCTCTGTCGGTGCTGCCCTGAGTGTGGCTCGGGAAGGTCTCGGCTCGGGCGGCCTGCGCTTGAAGGCCGCAGAGGCGAGTCCGGCCCCGCGGGAGGAAATCAAGGTGACGAGCTGCTCTCACGACTGTGGGGGGCGATGTGTGCTCGTCTGTCACCTGAAGGACGGGATCGTCACCCGCATCTCCACGGATGACGGGTCCCTCCTGGACACCTACGGGCTGGACACGCCGGAGGTGCCCCAGATCCGGGCCTGTCTGAGGGGCCGTTCGTACCGGAAACGGCTCTACTCCCCGTATCGGCTCAAGTACCCCATGAAACGGATCGGGGAGCGGGGCGAGGGGAAGTTCAAGCGGATTACTTGGGACGAGGCATACGACACCATCGCCAAGGAGATGGTTCGTATCAAAGAGACGCACGGCCCTGCCTCCATCCTGGATATGTGCTTTGCAGGGGACACGGTCTCCCTGCTGAGCGAGCTCTATCCCTTCCTGCCCTGGGCCCTGGTGCGCAGGTTCCTGGACTGCTTCGGGTGTGCCGTGCATTTCTGGGACACCATGTGTTTCGAAGGGGCCATCTTCGCGGCCAACTACACCGTAGGGGACCTGCTCGACGGTTGCGAAGCGGACAACTTCCTGCACTCCAAGCTGATCCTCTTGTGGGGCTTCAACCCCACCCACTCGATCCATGGGACGAACACCCCCTGGTACCTCAAGCTGGCCAAGGAGAAGGGATGCAAGTTCGTGAGCATCGACCCCCGGTTCACGGACTCGGCGGCTGCCTACGATGCGTGGTGGATTCCGATACGCCCAGGGACGGACGTGGCCATGATGCTGGGCATGGCCTACGTGATGATCGATGAAGATCTGTGCGACAAGGGGTTTCTGGACAAGTACTGCCTCGGCTTCGATGAGGAACACATGCCCAAGGGAGCACCCTCGAAGGGGTCGTTCAAGAGCTACGTCCTGGGCCTGGGCGATGGGGTGAAGAAGACACCCCGATGGGCTGAGGCGATCACCGGCGTGCCGGCCAGTGACATCGCCAAGCTGGCTCGGATGTATGCGACCACGAAGCCGAGCGCCTTGATTCACTGCTGGGGACCAGGAAGGCAGCCCTGGGGCGAGCAGTTCCACCGGGCAGGGTACACGCTGGCCGCCATGACAGGGAACTTCGGCAAACTCGGGACCCATGTGGGGGGAATCGGCGGGGCCCTGCCGATCACGGCTGCGATCTTTCCGCCTACCAAGCCACCGGTGAAGACGATGATCAAGGAGAGCAAGTGGGCGGATGCAGTGCTCCTGGGAGAGAAGGCTCCGAGCGATCTCATCGGCAACTTCGGTGATGCCCCTCCGCCGAACATCAAGATGATCTACGGGGCCGGCCACAATTTCATACAGCAGACGGTCAACATCCGGAAGAACATCGAAGCCATTAACAAAGTAGAGTTCTTTGTCTTCCACGAACAGATGATGAACTTCACGGCCAAGTTTGCCGACATCCTGCTGCCGGTGGCCACCCATTTCGAGGCAGAGGATGGGGCTGCCATCTGGGTGCGCGGGCGGTACATCATCCACAGGGACAAGATCATCGAGCCCATGTTCGAGAGCAAACGGGACCTGGAGATCCTCACCGATCTGTCTGAGCGTCTGGGGTTTAAGGAGAAGTTCAACCCGAAGACCCGGCAGGAGTGGATCCGGGCCTGGATCGACGGGCTCTCCCGGCAGTTCGAGGTCCCGATCGATCACGACGAATTCATCGAAAAGGGGCTCTACAAGTTCCGATATTCGACCCCGATCTACGCCTTCAGGGACGAGATCGAAGACCCCGATGAAAACCCCTTTGCCACCCCTTCCGGGAAGATCGAGATCTTCTCCCAGGAGATGGCAGAGATGGACTGGAAGAAGTCGAAGTACGGTAGCCGAATCCCACCGATTCCGACCTACATCGAGGGTTGGGACAATATTAACGACCCCAAAAAGAAGTACCCCCTCAAGGCGATCACCCCGAAGATACGCTTTCGAACGCATTCCATCTTCTACGAGAATCCATGGCTCCGGGAGACCTACATTCAGCACATGATGATCCACCCCGAGGATGCGAAACCCAGGGGGCTCGAGAGCGGCGACGTGGCAAAGGTGTACAACGACCGTGGTACGATCTTGACTCCCGTATACGTTACGGAACGGATCGTTCGGGGAGTGGTATCGATACCACAGGGCGCGTGGTGTGATCTCGGGGAAGACGGCATCGATCGGGCGGGAAGTGCCAACATGCTTACCGAGGATCGAGCGTCTCCCTCGGGAGCGTGGCCCTTCAATGCGCCTCTCGTGGAGGTGAGAAAGACGGATCAGGAATACCGTCCCGGCTGGGACATGGACAAGGGAAGCCGAGCCACTCTGAGCAAAGGCTGAATGTTCAGGGTTCAGGGATCGGGGGTCAGGGGTCAGGGCCCCTCCACCCGACCCCGACAGGGTGTAGGGCTGAGGTCAAGTGACGCAATCAGGACCAGAGAATATCGTGCACGTAGGGCGGGGTCATCTCTATGCACTGCTGGGCCTTGCCTACTACCGGGAGCCGACCCGGAAATTCATCGAAGGCCTCGCGGCAAACGATCCTTTTTCGCCGCCGACCTTCCTGTCGGTAGATGAGCAGATTGCCGGCGGGCTTCGACTCCTTTCCGGGTCGTTGGAGGCTTGCAAGAGGGGTGTGTCAGATCGAGGAATGGAGCGACTTCAGGGGGACCATTTCCAGCTGTTCGTCGGTTCCGGAATGCCCATGGCGCCGCCATGGGAGTCTTTCTACAGGACAGAAGAAAGATTGATGGTGAGCAACCATACGCTGGGGGTTCGGGCCTTTTACGAGCGGTTCGGTCTGGTCTCGGAGCGGAAGGATCAGGAGCCAGAGGACCATATCGGTCTCGAACTCGAGTTCATGGGTTGGCTCTGCGACAGGTACGGACAGTGCGTTCGCAAGGGGGACGTTCGGGAAGCCGCCCTGACCTTGCAGGCGCAGAGGGATTTCCTGGACGACCATCTGCTTCAATGGGTTGCGCGGTTCTGTGAGGAAGTCGCTCGCTCGGCCTGGACCGATTTCTTTCACGGAATGGCAAATCTCACGGAAGGGTTTGTTGCCTGGGATCGTCGTTTCTTGGGTGAGATGGAAACATACCGGGACGACAACAAGGACGAAATGGGCCTTTGAGATGGAGAAGCCGCAAGTCCTACTGGACCGTTGCGTTCGAAGCCTGAGCCGAATGGTCGGGTGCAGAACCTGTGAGCAGAGCTGTCCGAAAGCGGCGATTGTGCTACGCGAGATGCCCTTCCAACTTTGTGTGAATGAGAAGTGCGATGGCTGTGGCCTCTGTTGGACGAAGTGCCCTGCCGAAGCCATCCTTCCGCCACTTGATGGGAGGGATTCCGCTCAGCCGGAGCTGGGGGTCATTTGTCAGAAGGCGGACGCGGACCGGACGGAGATGCCCGAAGGAGCCGTCCTGCGAGTCTCGTGCGTGAAGGAAATCGGCTTTCGCTTCCTTGCGGCGCGATGGGTGACGGGCCTCCGAAGGTTGGTTGTCTATGGGGCCGACTGCACCGGATGCGATTTTGTCTTCCCGCCGAACCGTGAGGATGGTGTCTGGAGGGTGAACGAGATCCTGCGCGTTGCCGGGCAGGCATCGATTGAGGTGGTCCCCGGCGGGTCCTTGAGGCAATCGGAGGATAAGGCAGGGGGGAGACCCGCAATATCTGATGGGGCACAGCGCGCAACGAGCCGACGCGGGCTTCTGAAGGCCATGATTGCAGGGTCCCTGGATGCGGCTTTTCCCTCGACCCTGGACGAGCCCGGCATGAGAGACGAGACAGGCGCATCTGTGGCCTTCCTGGAGGCGCTCGAAGGGTTGTGCAACGGACGAGATCATGGAAGGGAAGGCCGTCTCGCTGCCTATTGTCTGGCCGTAGACGCTCGAGTCTGTTACGGCTGCAAGGTGTGTGCGACCCTTTGTCCTACAGGTGCCCTGTGCTGGGAGGAGGATCTGGAAACGCCCAATTCCGCCCGCATGAGGCTTGACCCCTCTCGCTGTCATGGTTGCGGCGTGTGTGTGGATCTATGTGACGTAGGGGCCATCGATTGTACATTCGGGCCGGACCTGCGTGTTCAGCAGGAGATTCCCTTCAGGGAAGGAAGATGTCGTGTCTGCGACCGGATCTTCTTGGCCGCCCACCCGGGAGAGGGCCTTTGTCCCGGGTGCCGGAGTCACGATCGGAATCTCTCCCCGGATGCGGCTTGCGCCGCAAGGCGAAGGAACGAAGGGGTCAGGTTACGGACAGCCACCATCTACGCAATAGACATAGATGTTCCGATGAAAGACTCCAAGGGGGTATTGGATAAGGTGAAGTAAGACAACGGGGAACTCAAGATCCAACGTTGAAGATGGGAAGGTCAGCCATGAAGGTTCGTGCAGTTCTGTTTTGTGTCT
>JAUWSZ010000394.1 GCA_030609865.1 bacterium
GGCATGTTTTGCCTGCCTTGCATCTGGAACTTTTTGAACAGCCTCCAACAGCCACTTTTTCAACGGGCTGCTAGGAGAGGGTTCCGGTCTTTTCTTCATCGGCCCGATTGCAGGCCTCAGGGGGCCCCTGCTCAAGGATTTGACGCGCCTGCTGTGCATCGCGATCTATCTGCTCTCCGAGTGCATGGGCGTCCGGGAAGGATTTTTCCTCGCGAATCCATTCTACGAATTCCATCCTCAGGAATTTCCCGTAGATATCCTGGTCAAAGTCGAAGATGTGAGCCTCGATGGAAAACTGTTTGCCCGAAAAGGTGGGCTTGACTCCAAGGCTGGCCACGCCGGGCCTCCGGTCTTCCCCGAGAACCACCCATACGGCGTAAACGCCGTTCGGCGGAAGAAGCTCGGCCTCGGTCGCCAGGTTCGCTGTGGGGAATCCAAGGCTCCTTCCCCTTTTTTCGCCCGTCACGACCGTCCCGGAGATGTTGTAGGGTCGGCCGAGCATGAGGGTCGATTCCCGCATGCGGCCCTCTTGAATCGACTGCCGGATGCGCGTACTGCTGACCTCCATCCCGTCCACCTGAACCGGGTTGATCTTCTGGACGGTGTACCCGAAGGACTCCCCCTTCTCCATCAAGAAAGCGATGTCTCCCTCCCGGTTCTTGCCGAAACGGAAGTCTTCCCCGACCAGCATCTTCTTGGTGCCAATCTTCCGGACCAGGATTTCCTGAATGAAGCGTTCCGCTTCCCAACCGGCAAGCTCTTCGTTGAAGCGCAGGCAGACGACACGGTCGATGCCGCAGCATTCCATCAGCTCGACACGGTCCTGGAGGTTCGTGATCAACCGGGGCGCACGGTCCGGGTGGAGGACCTTCAAGGGGTGGGGAAAGAAAGTGATGACGAGGGAAGTCCCGCGGCTCGCCTCCGCCTCCTGCCGGAGGATGCGGAAGATTTCCTGGTGGCCACGATGGATTCCGTCAAAGTTCCCCATCGTTACCACCGGATGGGGAAGCGACTCACAATACTCTTTCAAATCGTAATATACCTTCATAACATAAGGAAATATAAGGGGAAAGGGCTTCATTGTCAACAAGACGGGCCACGCTCTCATCCGGCTTGATCCGGGGCCTGCCCTTTCCTGACTCCAGGGTTCTCCGTTAGCCTTTCCAGCAGTCGGACAACGTGCCAGAAGTAGATGTTGCCCTCGGGCCGTACAACCCAGGGATTTGTGATGCATTGCAGCATCGTTTCGGCCTCTATCGGGTGATCGTTGTCCAGGTAGAGCACCATGAGATTGTGCATGAAGTCCATCCTTGCCGCCTCGTTCCGGGAGGCCTCGACCGCCTCGATTCCGCCCAGCAGGATCCGTTCCGCAGCCTCGGGGTCCTTGTCTATGTAGAGCTTGTGCCAGCCGTAGTTCGTCCAGGCCCCGGTGTGAAGGGGGTGCCGTTCCAACAGGACCTGGTAGAAGCGATCGGCCTTTCGGAAATGTCCCGCGAACCGGAAGGCCTGCGTGCCCAGCAGGAGAACGATAAGTGCAAATGCGACCCATTGAAGCCGACCGGTTCCATGGACCCGGCTTTTCGGTCTTCCCCCTCCGAAAGGGAGGAGGATGGAGGCGGCCATGACCAGGCACAGCCCGGCATGGGCGGGGTACAGGTGGTGGGCACCCGCCTTCAGGTCCCCGCCGGGCAGGGTCCCGATCGAGATGAGGTTCGAGGATGGCAAGTAGAAGACGAGAAACCAGCCGAAACCGAAGGCAAGTATGTCCCTGTGCTTCCTTAGGCGCCACACGACAGGGGGGAGCACGAGGGCGGGCAGGAGGATCTGTTCCAGGGGGATCTCGCTGACCGAAAACGGATACTGGAACAGCTCGGTGTTCAGGGGAATCAGCCATGCGTACAGCTGGTGAAAAAGGAGGCCCAGGACCGAAGCGCCATAGCCTCCGCCCGCCCCCTGTCGGGTGATCTGCTTGGCCAGGGCCTCGAGAATCGATTGGCCTCCCACGAATGCCTGCCGGACGACAAGGGGGATCCCGGGCAGGAGGAAATACCCGGCCAGGAGCATGAGGGCCTTCTTGTCTCTCGGGCCCAGGAGGAGAAAAACGAGGCCGTGTACGAGGGGCACCCCATAGGCGGTCTCTTTGGAAAGCATGGCCAACAGGAGAGCGAGCAGGGAAAGGCCGTAGAGAAGAAAGGGACGGCGGGTCCCCTCGAGGAGCCTTGCCCAGAGAACGACGGAGAGGAGACAGAAAAAGGTGCAGAGCAACCCGGTTTGATTCGCGATGATCGAGACGGTTTCCACGTTGCGAGGATGGACGAGGAAGAGAACCGCACCGGCCAGGGCGATCGATTCGTCCTTCGGGAACGTCGACTGTCTGCGGAGCAGGATGGAGAAAAGAATGAAGAGGAGCAAGCCGTTCCCCACGTGTAGAAAAATGCTTTCCAGATGGTAGACCGGAAAAAATGGCCCCACGGCCTTGTAGGTGAGGCCGTGGAGGAGCACGGTTACAGGTCGATAGTACGGCAGATTGAGGGGGAGATCGTTCTTGAAGGACCCCGGGAGATGGAAATAGCGCTGGGAAAAGAGGTCCGGAAGGCTCGCCCAGCCAAAGGCCCCGGCCTGGGCATTGCCGAGGATGAGGCGGTATTCGTCCCAGAGGAAGGGGCACCCCAGGGTTTGAAAATACAACACGGCCCCCAGGACAAAAAAGACGAGGAAGATGCGGGTGCGGGAAAGGGGGAGATCGGCCGCGTCGCTCGGGTGCATCTTAGCGGGGTGACTCATAAGTTCTGTCCCAATTTCTGGCAATCCATCTGCCATCTGAGTCTATCTCGTCGTCGTCCTCGTCCTCGTCGATCATGTACCGCGCGCTTTCTTCACGCACATGAGTTGATCCAGTTCTCGTGCCCGTGCCCAGGCCGAAGGCCGGTGCCCGTGCGCGATTATTGGCTATTAGCCATTAGCTGTTAGCCCACCCCGCCCCTGGCGTGCATCCCGTTGAGGGGAGTGGTAGGGAGCTAACAGCTAAAAGCTAATTGCTAACAGCCAAGATCGAGCACGACGACGAGCGATAGTGGGGCAAATACCACACCTACATTGGGCAACTCAAATTGCCAAATCACGGACACAACTGTTGAGACGCGGCATCCTAGCAGTCAGGGATCAGGGATCGGGGGTCAGGCCCCACCCCTGTCCGCTCAGGATGTCAGCATGCCAGGGATTGAAAATTAGGCCGGAAGACAGCATACTGGCCCTTGCCGACGTCCGGGCCGTGCACTTTTTTTGGCCGGTCTTGATTCCCCTTGGAATGCCGATTCGGGTGTCTGAACGACGATGCGCCTTTGCCTATACAGCTTCCTGATTCTGTTCTTTGAGTTCGCCCTGATTCGCTACATCCCTGCCCACGTGAAGGCCACGTCCTACTTCGCCAACCTGACGATCATCGCGACCTTTCTCGGGATGGGGGTCGGCGCGATCCTGTCACGGCGGAGACGACTGGACTGGATCGTTCCCGCCTTTCCTTTCCTTCTCTACCTCCTCTTCGTGTGCGTGCACTACTTTTCCAACTATCAAATCGAGCCGTTTACAGGGCAGGGAGAGTTCTTCTGGCCCGCCACGGGGATCCACAACGTCCGCGTCAAGGCGGTCGGCATCTTCTGGGTCATCACGGTCTTTTTCATCCTGACCACCGGCTGCTTCGTGCCCCTCGGGTACGGGCTGGGGCGGGAGTTCCCCAAGTACCGCCCCCTGGTCGCTTACAGCCTGGATATCGTCGGCGCGATACTGGGGATCGTCGTGTTTGCGATCATGAGCCGCACCAGCCTGCCTCCCTTTTCCTGGGTGCTTATCGGAGGGGTCGTTTTCGTAGGCCTGGTGAGGGAGAAGCGCAGGCTGCTCGTCTCGTCGGCCCTGATCATGGCCCTGAACGCCTCCATGGCCTATTTCGAGGACTCGGGAGGAGGAACGGTTACCTGGTCTCCCTACTACAAGATAACGAAAAGCAACCGACCGTGCCCGGGGAAGCCCATATTCGTCAACGACGGCGTCCATCAGAACAGGGTGGACATGCGGCTGGACAAGGAGGATCGGCCACCGTTCTACGAAGCATTCGCGGAAGACTACCATCGCCCCTATTCGTTGATCGCCCCGCCGGAGGAGGTGCTGATCCTGGGGGCAGGGACGGGCAACGAC
>JAUWSZ010000477.1 GCA_030609865.1 bacterium
ACTGTTTACCATGATTGGGTGCCTACTTGTTCCGGGCCCTGCCCGGTGTATCCACGAATCATTCAGAAACACGGAAGGTAAGGAAGATGGTCTCGGAAGAGCTTTTTTTCCGGAGGGGTGATCTGTGCAGGATCATCAGCCTTACACCACGGCAGGTCCAGTATTGGGAAAAGACCGGGTTGCTCGGGCCGACCTACCGGACAAAGGGGGGACACGGCAGATACAGCTTCCAGGACTTGATTGCCTACAAGACGGCAAAGCGTCTCCTTGATGCAGGCGTCCCGCTGCAGCGAATTCGAAAGAGTGTTGCCTCTCTCCAGAAAATTCTGCCTTCGATCAAGAGGCCTCTGGTGGAACTCACACTCGTCGCCACCGGAGATCTCATCCTCGTATTCTATCAGGATACGGCCTTCGAGGCTGTTTCAGGACAGCAGTGGATCATCCACGTGGCCGAGTTGGAGAACGAGGCCTTGCGATGGATGGAGCAAGCCAAGAAGATCAGTCGATACAGAAGGGTCAGCGTGCCCAAACAGTCGGGGAGGGACCTCCTAAAAACCGTGTGAGCGGCCCCTGAAAGGGATGCAGACGGAGACCTCTTAGGTGGACGAGAGCAGTCTTCCTTGCTGGGGGACAAAGAGGGCGAGCCATGAGAGTTCTCAGTGTCATCAACCAGAAGGGGGGTTGTGGGAAGACCACCACAGCCATTAATCTGGCCGCATGTCTGGCCAAAAAGGAAAAGAAGGTCCTGCTCCTGGATATGGACCCTCAGGGGCACGCTGCGGCCGGCCTGAACGCGACCGACGTTGCGGTGCACCGAGACCTTCGAAGTGCCCTCCTGAACCTCTACGACGAGCCGATTCAACTCCCCGAAGTAGCTGCGCCCATTGACACGTATCTGGACCTCGTTCCGTCCATGCTTTCCCTGGTGGCGCTGGAGCAGGAGCTCAGCGGCGCCCCGGATCGCGAGAGACGGCTAAAGGACCTTCTGGATCGGGGCGGCTCTAATTATGATTACATCCTGATCGACTCGCCCCCCAACCTGGGTGTGCTGACGATCAACGCCCTTGCCGCGAGCGACGAAGTCCTGATCCCGGTGGATACGGGAACATTCGCTCTCCACGGGATGCGAAGGATTTTTCAGGTGGTCGACCTGATCGAGGAGCGCATGGGCAAGCCTCCCGATGTGAGCATCCTGATGACCTTCTACGATCGGAGGGTCCGGCTTGCCAGGACGATCGAGTCGCAACTGGAGGAGCATTTTCCGGAGCAGGTTCTGAAGACGAGGATTCGAACGAACATTCATCTGAAGGAAGCGGCCAGCTACGGGATGCCGATTGTCCGGTACCGGCCGAACAGCCTTGGCTCCTGGGACTACCAGGACCTTGCGGAAGAACTGTTGGCCGATGGGAGGCAGGTACGAGTCGAGGCGGGTGATCAAGTTGCGGTAGAGCCTGTCCCTCGAGAAAAGCGGCCACCCATCGACCGGGAGGCAAGCGTTCGTGACGTCTTCTTCTGCATGAGCGCCCCGGGAGCGAGCAAGGTCTACGTGGCCGGCGAGTTCAACAACTGGCGTTTGGATGCCGCTACCAGCCTGGAGCGGGACGAGCAGGGCGTCTGGAGAAGAAGGGTGCCCCTGCCTCCCGGCAGGTACCAGTACAAGTACTATGTAGACGGCCACTGGGTCGTGGACCCGGAAAATCCGCTCAGGATCGTGAACGAGAGCGGCATCGTCAATTCCCTGATCAAGGTGAAGTAGGCCTTATACGAAACGAATAACCTCCTGTGGATAAGCTCGATACCTTCCCGAAGGAAAACCACGAGAAGAGGCAGCTCGAGGAGATTGCCCACCTCTATTTTTCCGACCCTGCACCACCCTCCGAGGCGCCCAAGGAACCGGAGAGGTCCTTCGAGGCCTTTTCACTTTTTCCCCGGGCCCTGTTCATCCACTGTGCGGCGAGCCGGCCGGAGGGAGGGTTGTCCACTTGGTTCTTGTTCAACCTTGCCGTCATGCTCAAGATCCTGGGCGGACCGGTTTTGCTGATCGGCTCTCAGCGCGCCTATGAGACTCGGTTTCTTTTTGTCTTCCGTCCCGATCGGGAGCGGTTGAGGGTCAAGGATGGGCCGCAGATCCCTTCGGGGAGCTTCGGGCCTATGGGCGTTTGCCTGTTGGACGGCCGAGTGCTGTGGAGGGATCTCGGGGATGAAAGGGACGTGTATCCGGTCGACCCAATTGCGGGTAGACAGGTTGGGTTCCGGTACATCCTATCCGATGAGGCCCCATCGGGCGGTGTGTTCAGGTCGTTGCCGAGTCTCGTTGTTCTGTTGGTGACCCCGACCACCACGACCCCTGCCCTCCTGGACCGTGCAATGGGAGCAGAGGATGATCTCTTCCCGGGCCATGCCGGCATCGTGGTCGCGGGCGCGGGGTGCACCCGGGAGGCCGACGCCCTCTACCGCTACTGGCGGGACAGGCTCGAGGAGAGATGCGACCGGGAGTTGGACGTGGAGAACTTAGGGATGTTGCCCCCCCAGCCCATTCCCCCATCCCTGGATCCCCGTCTACGCGGGGGCAGCGGGTTTCCCTCCGGCGCTCTCCTGGGGGACGTGGGGATGGCAAGCATCGGGGTCCTCGAGAACCCGAGCAGTGCACGGACGCGATTCTGTCAGACTACCGCCTCCCTGATCCGGAAGAAGCGATCGGAAATGGTTCACCGTAGCTCGTGAAGCGCGGCCCGCCTTGCATAGTTCCGGATATTGCGAGCCGAAGGCGTGGCAATCTCCGTGCATCCTTGCATGCGCACTGACACACAGGATGCGGTGCTGGGAGATTGCCGCGTCGCCTCCGGCTCCTCGCAATGTCCGCAGTTTATGAATGCTGCCCGTACCCGCAAAGTGGTCGCCTCGTCACCTCCCCCCATTTCGTCGAGCGACCTACATCTGTGGAAATTGCGATCCAGAGACGATTCTCGTCCACCCTCGTGGCCGCCCATTGGAAGGACCCTGAAAAACGCGAATTTCCTCGTCCTCGGGCAAACATGGGCAACGGCTCAGCTGTTCGAATAAAAATGTTATAAAAAGTAAGGATAAGCTATCGCAAAAAAAACGGCACATTTTCGCATTTTTTCTTGACAGATCTGTGTTGTGAAAGATAAAATTCAGCATGTTTGGCTAGCGTTCACCCGTTACAAATGGCAGTGAAGACGCCCTCTAACGCGAAGTCCACTGCCACAACGAAGGAAGACTGGCTGTCCAAGACGGAAGGGAGTTCTTATTTGGGTAAGAATGGAGACCCGATAACTACATTAATGAGACCTTAATTCCTTCATGAAATTGAGCAAATAGGTAGATTCGCAATTTAACAAGATGGGGGTCGTGAACTGTTTCGTTGCGTTAGAGTGTGCCTTAACAGGCGAAAAGAATTTCACGGGAAGGAGGTGAATAAGCAGGAATCTGCGAATTTCTTAAGCTCTATGGCAGAAGACGTTGGAGTTGTTAATTGGTTCAAATTTTCTTGAAACCCTTAACGAATAGTAGGAAGTAAAATTGAAACGATCATATTTGGTTTTTTTTGGGATTGTGTTTGACGCTTAGCCTTTGGGATTGTATTGGATAAAATATGAGGGG
>JAUWSZ010000586.1 GCA_030609865.1 bacterium
AGCTGTTAGGTATTAGCTCCCATCCACCACCCCACCGTCAGCATGCGCGCCCGAGGGGAAGGGGGTGGGCTAATACCTAATACCTAACTGCTAATAAAATAGGGGACGTTGTTTACTTTGTTAACTTACGAAAGAAGTTAATAGAGTAAACAACGTCCCCTAAGTGCACTCCTAATCGTTCGATTCATCGTAGAGATAGCACGCCACAAAATGGCCGGGACGAACTTGCCGGAGGAAGGGAACCGCCTGGGTGCAGACCTCCATGCGGTGCGGGCAGCGTGGATGAAAGCAGCAACCGGGAGGCGGGGCCAGCGGGGACGGCACGTTTCCCCGGACGGCTTTTGAAGAGGGTTTCCTCGCCGGGTCGGGCACAGGCACGGCCGCAAGCAGGGCCTGCGTGTAGGGATGGCAGGGGCTCGTGTACAAGGAGGCGCTGGGCGCGATCTCGACGATCCTTCCGAGATACATGACACAGACTCGATCACTCATGTGTTCCACGACACGGAGGTCGTGAGAGATCAGCAAGTAGGTGAGCCCGTAAGATGCCTGAAGATCCATCATCAGGTTCAGGATCTGGGCCTGGATCGAAACGTCCAACGCGGAGACCGGCTCGTCGGCAATGATCAGTTTGGGGAGGAGTGCCAGCGCCCGAGCGATGCCGATGCGTTGCCGCTGGCCTCCGCTGAATTCATGCGGGTACCTGCCCGCGGCATCGGGCCTGAGGCCTACCACCTCCAGGAGTTCAGCCACCCGCTTCCTTCTCTCCTCACGATTGCCCAGACCGTGGACGAGCATCCCCTCTTCGATCGCCGGGCCCACCCGCATTCTCGGGTTCAGGGAGGAATACGGGTCCTGAAAGATCATCTGCATCTCGCGCCTGAGCCTTCGCATGGGCTCCTGCGGCAGATGAGTGATTTCTCTGCCGTCGAAATAGATCGAGCCCGCGGAGGGCTCGACGAGGCGCAGCAGGGTCCTTCCCAGGGTGGTCTTTCCGCAGCCGCTCTCCCCAACCAGGCCCAAGGTCTCGCCCTTCCGGATCGTGAGATCGATCCCGTCGACGGCCCGCAGCACTCCTGTGGTTCGTCCGAGGACGCCGGACTTTACGGGAAAGATCTTCTTCAGGCCCTTGGCCTCTAGCAGGGTTTCGTCTTCACTCAAATCTCGGCGTGCCTCCAGCATGCAGAGCCCCGGCGAAGGCCCTCTGCTCCATCGAACCAGAGGAGCGGCGGCTCCTCCTTTCGGCATTTGTCCACGGTCCATTCACAACGGTCCTGATAGCGGCAACCCCGGGGAAGGCGGGTGAGATCCGGGACCATCCCGGCGATCGCCTCCAGGGGTCGGCGATTCCTGAAATCGGTTCGTTTTCTTGGAACAGAACGCAGGAGGCCAACCGTGTACGGATGACGGGGGGTCTCGAACATGGCGGCCACCGGGGCGTACTCCACGACGCGGCCCGCGTACATGATGGCGACTTCATCAGCTGTCTGGGCAACGATGCCGAGGTCATGGGAGATGAACAGGATCGACATGCCCATCCGCTCCTGCAACTCTCCCATCAGGTCGAGGATTTGTGCCTGGATCGTCACATCCAGGGCCGTGGTCGGCTCGTCCGCGATCAGGAGATCCGGACGGCAACTCAACGCCATGGCGATCATTGCCCGCTGCCGCATTCCACCGCTCAGCTTGTTCGGATAGTCCTTCATCGTCTTCTCGGGCGACGGAAGCCCGACCTGGGACAGCATGGCAACGGCCCGGTCCTCGGCCTCCCTGTAAGGGGTTTGCTGGTGGAGACGAATCACCTCGGCCACCTGGTTGCCGATCGTGAACACAGGATTCAGCGAGGTCATCGGTTCCTGGAAGATCATGGAGATGCGATCCCCTCGTATATGGCGCATCTCCTTTTCCGGCAGCTTCAACAGGTCCTCTCCCTCGAACCGGATGCTCCCTGCCGCGATCCGGCCGGCCGGGCTTGGCACCAGCCGAAGGATCGACAGGGCGGTGACGGTCTTGCCGCTGCCGGATTCACCGACGAGACAAACAGTCGTTCCCCGGCGGACGGTCAGGTCGATTCCATCCACGGCCCAGGCCAGGCCCGTGCGGGTCCTGAACCCGGTCCGAAGCCCCTCAATCTCGAGGAGGGGATCCGTCTGCTTCTGCAAGGGCTTCTTCCTCCAGCTTCTGTAAACGCAGGCCTTGTTCCACGCCACACGGGACCAGGCCGATTTTCCGGGTGATCTTCTCCGTGTCGAGGGAGCAGTCTGTCGCCCGAGGTGCGTCCATCCGGGTCTCTTCCATCCGGACCGGCATGAATCTCTTTGCATCGAGGCCGAAGATGTGGCAGAACTTCCGGCCGAAACCGTGCCGGCTGATTCTCTCTCCGCCGCCCATGTGATAGATTCCGTTCCTGCCGCACCGGGCGAGCCGGAAGACCGCCTCTGCGGTGTCGCCCACATAGGCAGGGGTGCGGAACTGGTCTGTGTACAGGTGGAGCGTCTTGCCTGCATCGAGGGCCCTGCGCATCGACAGGGTCCAGTCCCCCCGGGCTCCCCGGGTCGTGCCGTAGCTCAAGGCCAGCCTTACGACCACCCAGCGGGTACAGATCCGAAGGACTTGTTCTTCTCCCGCGAGCTTCGTCCTTCCGTAGACGTTCAGCGGGGCGGGGGCATCCTCCTCGTTGTATCTGCCCTTTTTCCCGTCGAAGACGAGGTCCGTGGAGAAATAGACCATCGTGGCGTCCCTCGCCTCTGCCCAATGAGCGACCTCCCGAGTGCCCTCCACGTTCACGGCATGCGCCACGCGCGGGTCTCTCTCGCACAGGTCCGGGCTGACCATGGCCGCTGTATGGACGACTGTGTCCACTGTGAGATCTCCGAGCCCCCTCGTGAAGTTGTCCCGCACGGAGAGATCGACGGAAAAGGCCTTCTCCGTCACAGCCCGCGGTCTTTGGGTTCCGTAGGTCAGGGCGAGTTCGGCGTCCCGCGCGAACCGGTGGGCAAGGTTTTCACCCACAAACCCGCTGGCCCCGGTTATGAGCACAGTTTGCATTTTGCTATTCCCTTGTCACGTCTCTCACTGTCCGTACGAAGCGAATATTGCGAGCCGAAGGCGTGGC
>JAUWSZ010000328.1 GCA_030609865.1 bacterium
CCAGTTCCTCTGGACAACCCAACCCGAGGAGTCCCGCCTCCGCGGCTTTCTTGTACACTTCTCTGGGGAATTCCTCTTTCTCTTCCCACTCCTCCACGTACGGAAGCACTTCTCGCTCCAGGAACTTACGAATCGTCTGCCGTAACATGTTGTGGGACTCATCAAAATACTGTTGGACCATGTCGGATCTCCTTCTCTTTCAAGAGCTTAGCGGTTCACCCCGTATTCAAAGACCGTCTCGATCATGGCTTCCACGTTTTCCGGTTTCGCCTCGTCGGGAATCCCCATCGAGCCGTCTATGATCAACCCGCCGTTATCGGCAAAGGTGTCGATCAGCTCTTTGACGTCGTCTCTGACCTGCTCCGGCGTGCCGGTGATCAGGAGACCGGCAGGCACGTTGCCCCAGAAGCACAGCGTATCACCGATGATCTTTTTGGCCTTCTTCCGGTCCACCCTGTCGAAGTGGGCGGCAATCTTGCCCCTGGGCAGTTCGGCCAGGTACTCCAACCGGGGTGTGTAGTCGCCCTCGAAGAAAGGAGTGGGGGTCAGCCCGGCCTCGACCAGGGCCTCCAGGACCTTCTTCAGGCTCGGCCAGTAGAATTTTCGGAACTGCTCATCCGACATAAACCCGGCGGCTCCGCGGTGCAACGGCATGAAGACCCGCGGGTTGTGCGACTGCATGGCAATGTTCTTGGCGCCCTCGATCGCCATCGTGGTCAGGAGGTCGACGGCTGCAAGGATCTTATCGGGCTGACGAAACATGTCCAGCATGGACCCCCGCGTGCCTCGCAATTGGTCACCCAGATAATCAAACGGCGCGTCGGCGGAAGAGCCGTACACCGTGGGGAAGCCCAGTTCCCGCATCTCCCCCGTGTACGCGAACAGCTTCATCATGAAATCCAGCGACGCTTCCCCCAGCTCGATCATCTTCTTCAAGAGCGTAACAAACGGACCCGTTCCGATCATGGTTCCGAACATGTAGGCCATGCTCCGGCTGTTCGAAAACCAGTGAATTGGAGGCATCTTGGCGAGAGGCTCCAGGGCCGAGGCGAGACGGGGCCAGATCCTTCTCACCGTGAAGTCGCCCGGGTTCGCCAGGAACGCATCATACTCGTCGGCCTTCAGGTATTCGTCTTCAACGTACTGGAAGGGGGCGTCGTCAGCCAGGTCTCCTCCTGGCCACCTGAACTGCTTCACCCCCAGGATGGAAAAGGGTTGTGCGGGAGGGAGTACGATGGGATGGGGAGCGAGGTCCAGTCCCAATTTCTGCGTCGCCTCTCTCCAGATTTTCAACCTTTTTTCGTGGTCGACCATCGCCTCCCTGTTCGACATGCCTGCATTCCGGGTCATGTAGTACATCATCTGACAGCAGGCTACAGGGACACGGTCAGGAACCTGGAGGCCGATCGCATCGCCCACTCGCTTCAACCGGGCTTCGTATTGCTCTTTTCCCGACGGACTCATATCATCCCTCTCCGATCCACTTCTTTGCCAGGGAGACGGCAACCACAGCGTCTTCTCCGTACGCGTCGGCACCCGTGTATTCCCTTATCCCTTCGTCAATGGCGCCGCCCCCGATCATGATCCTGAGATCATCCCGCATGCCTGCTTCCATCAGGGCCTCGACCGTTTCCTTCATCGGATCATAGGCAAGGGTAAGCAAGCCACTCAGGCCCAGGGCCACCGGTCGGTGCTCGCGGACGGCCTCGACGAACCGGGCCGGGGGTACATCGATTCCGATGTCGATCACCTCGAACCCGTGGGCCTCCAACATAAATCCAACGATGTCTTTGCCGATGTCGTGGATGTCCCCCTTGACCGTCCCGATGACAACCCTGCCCAGACGCTTTTCCGGTGCGACCCGGGCCTCCGAGAGCTTCGATTTCGTCATCTCCGATATCTGATTCAGCATCTCGCCGGCCATCATCAGCTCGGGAAGAAAATACTTCCCTTCACCGAAACGCTTGCCCACGAGCTCCATGGCCTCTCGCGACTGTTCCAGTATCATCAGAGGGTCCGTGCCGTTCTCCAGCATCTCCTTTGCAATCGATAGCGCCTCTTCTTCCATCATGTCGGCCATCGCCTGTACCAGCCCGCTTGACATCATTCCCTCCGTGAAATTTATTGCTCTTCTTCCGCATCCCCCTCAGGTTCGGAATAGAAGTGCGGATCGCACGCCGTGTTCGGATCCAGTGCCTTCTTGATCTTCGCAAGCCACAGGTGGTAATTGTGGCACTCGGGGCCCAGCTTGGCGTTGGCTTCCACACCAAAGCCGGCGATGGGAATCCCCAGGGAATTCTCGATGGCGCCCTCGACCCCTGCCTGGACGAGCCGGTCCGTGGCCACGAGCGATTCCGGGTCCTTGGTGTCGTACAGGATAATCCCCTCCAGATACCCCATGTGGCCCCCTTCGAAGGTGCCACCGCACCCGAGGTCTCCCCCATCGTCCACGATCAAGCCCTTTGCTATGGCCTCCTGCTTTTCCCCTGCGATCCAGTCCGCCTGCCGGATCCCCAAATCCCACGTGTCCAGGGAACCCAGCGTAGTGGCCAGTGCCTGCGACACTCGCAGAGTGCCCTGGCAGTTGACCGCATGCCGGATGAGAAGCCAGTACATCCTCGAGAAGGCCCCGGCCTTCACCTTCGGGTTCATCGGCATCTTTTCGAGAACGGTTTCCATCACCGTCTGCAGGAACGGGAACCGGCGCAACAGGTCGAGGGGATCTTTCATATCACTCGTCTCTCATTCGGCTTGCGCCGCAAGGGGTCAGGGATCGGGGATCAGGGGTTAGTCCCCCCTCCAGCCCGTCAACATCATCTTTCCTCAACATCTACGCAAGAAACGTGAATGTTCAAATGGAAGACTCTAAAAGGATCGAACTTCAGGCCTTCCTTGACAGCAATGCCTTGAACCATTTGATCAGCCTGCTTACGGGGCCCATGATGTTCACTGCGGACAGGCCGGCAACCACGGGGAGAAGCACCCCGCCGGTCTCCCGCAGAATCTGCCTGTGCACCTTCATCTTCCACTTGAATTCACGATCCGAGTAGCCGACCACAGCGTTGTTGAGAACATACTTCCCCATCCGCTGCAACATCCCGGACTCCAGGATCCTTTTCAGCGATCGGTTGTTCCTGCTCATGCCCAGGGCGACGAAGAACATGGGGGTTCGGAACTGGGCATACTCGATCTCCGCCTCCCCCAGCTTGTATCCCGCATCCCGCATCGCCTCCGATGAGGGAAAGGCGATCGCATTGAAGGCGATGCGCGGCGGAACTTTCTTAAGCGAATAGCTCGGGGAGCACCCCTCCACCTCGAACTCGGGGGGGCCGTCCCACCGGTAGAGCTTGAGAGCGCACTTGGTAAAGACCCCGAGCCCTCCGAAGGCCCCCTGAAAGCCTCGCGCGATGCCTCGGATGGATGGCCCGGGGCCGTCCGGGGTGAACCATCCGGCGCCGTTTCCAGCGCTCCCCAGGGTAAGAACCTCGCCCGTGGGCAGGACCCATTCGACTCCCAGCAGGTTTCGGCCGCTGTACCCCATGGACGGGCCGCTCGCGCTCGTTCCCCAGGCCGATGTCGCGGATGCAAGGAGTGAATGGTGGCCGCCTGCGGACACGACGTGACAGTTCAGGCCGTGTTTGAAAAGCCTTGATTGCAGGTCGATCGCCCTCACGTAGGGCTCGACCACAGCGATCTGGTTCTTCACGTCGATCTCGATGATTCTGTTCATGCGTTTCAGATCGAGCGTGATCACCCTGTCGCGGGAGGGGGACCCCATCACGCAGAAACCGGTGGAAAAGGGCTTCACCATCAGGTCGGATCGGTTGCAGAATCGAACGACCTCCTGCACGTCCCGTGTGGTCGAGGGCAGCACCACGGCCGCCGGCCGCGGCGTGAAGCGCCCGCCTTCCTTGTTGAGGGCTTCGGGGTTCATGTAGAACGAATAGGCATCCAGGGTGCAGAGGTCTGTGGAAACCCATTTCTCGCCTACGATGTCCTGCAGAACTCTTTTTTCTTCAACGGAAATCATGTCGACGGGCTCTCAATCCTTTGTAAGGATTTGGCTATAAACGGCAAGCCTATAGCTATTCTCTCGGAGGATGTCCATCCACCCATTTGTACTTTTCAAACAACGCATTCAATTTATCCACTTTTTCCTGGGGCACCCCTGACAAGTCAAAATCCTCCTCTCTCAGATACCGACCGGTGTCGGCGGTCTTGTTCGGATCCAGCGCTTCTGATATTCGACTTTGCCATTGCGAGAACTCCCCGCAGACAGGCGACATAATCCTTCGAAAGGGCGGCTCATAGCTGAACATCGGTTCACTGGACCTCTCGAGCGCCACGAGCAGGTTATCCACGGCGATGTTCTTCATGTTCTGAATTTGTGCCAGGTTTCGCGGATCATATTGAAAAATAACCTCCACATGCGCCCATGTGCCATTTTCATAGGAAACATAGTATGGGTTGTCCGCCTCGACATCTAGGATGAGCTGCTTCTCCATGTACTCCTTCTTGATATCCGCCAATGCTTCAGCGAAATCCGTCTGGAGATCTATGCTCTCATTTCGACCGATCATCGTATGGAAAGAACCG
>JAUWSZ010000316.1 GCA_030609865.1 bacterium
CGTCATTGCTGCACCCCACGGACAGGATGCAGATCAGCATAAACAAAACAAGGCGCGGTCTTCTCATTCTTCTCTCCGCTCGTGGAAACGATGCGGATTCGTTGAGTGTTTTTGAAGCTTGTTTTATGTGCCTATTAATCTATATCGGGGGTGCTCCACAAAACATTAGCGGAAATTCGTGCAGAGATCAACAAGATAGAACAATGTCTTGGGACAATTGGGACAGCCACTTATTCGAAGGCGAAAGGTGAAAGGTCAAAGGCCAAAGGGCCGCGCTTCCCCACCAGGACTATCGCTCGTCCTCGTCCTCGTGCCCGAATTCGGGCTCGGGCACGCACAGGGGCGCATGGCCTGACCCCCGACCCCTGATCCCTGACCCCTTCAGCCCTTTCACCTTTGACCTGCGGCTTCGCCGCGCTGGGAAAATGTCTTGACAACCATTACGCGAGTGGGTAAAACTAACATAATGAGAGAACCGAGGTCACATAAAGAAATAAAATCATACTATTTACAGCTAGTTATGCGAAAATGAGCCTAGTAATGATTACCAACCCAGAGCAGAAAAATAGGGAGAAGGACTCATGTCGGCACGAACAGAAGCCTTAATGGTCAACACCCCGATCAAGGCGCAGCAGGTCGCCCTTAAGGAATTGACGGACGAGATGAGGGCCACGAGGCCGGGATTCGAATGGAAGCTCGACCTCGAAAGGGCACGGCTGCTCACAGAGTCGTACAAGCAGACCGAGAACCAGCCGATGACCCTCCGGAGGGCAAAGGCGCTGGCCCACATCCTGGACCACATGACCATCTACATACGGCCCGATGAGATGATCGTCGGAAACTACGCATGCGACAAGGACAGTGTACCGTTTTACCCGGAATTCGCCTGGAAGTGGATTGTCAGGGAGACGGCGCCCGGCCAGGTCTACAGCAGCATGCTCACGGGCGAGGGCAGGGAAGAGTTGAAGGAGATCTGTGACTACTGGGGCAATTTCTCGCTCCATCACATGCTGCGGGGATACCTTCCCGATGATCTGAAAGAGGTGTTCTGGATTTTCAATTGGGAGTCCGGAACGCCCAACTACGAGAAGATCCTCCGGGTCGGCCTGAAGGGGATCCTGGAAGAGGCCAGGCAGAGAAGGGCAAGGCTGGACGAGGAGTACATGGCCGAGTCGATGACCGGCATGGACTTCGTGCGGAAGAGGAACGAACTCGACGGCATGATCATCTCCCTGGAGGCGGCAATTCGCTGGGCCAGGAGGTATGCCGCCCTGGCGAGAGGGTTGGCGGAAAAGGAAGAAGACGGGCTGCGAAAGCAGGAGCTGGAGAAGATCGCCGACGTTTGCGAGTGGGTTCCGGAGAACCCTGCACGCACCTTCCTGGAGGCCTTGCAGAGCTACTGGCTCATCCATCTGATCATCAACTTCATCGAGATACCGATGGTCGGTAGCGGGATCCGGTTCGATCAGGTCATGAACCGGTTCTACGAGAAGGACGTGGAGGAGGGCAGGATCGATCGGGACCAGGCCCAGGAACTGGTCGAGTTCCTGATCGTGAAGTTCCAGGAGACCGGCTTTCTGCATGCACCGCTCTGGTCCGGGTTTGGCGGCGGTACCCTGGGGTACCAGACCGTGACCGTCGGAGGGGTGGATTCGGAAGGCAACGACATCACGAATGAGATGAGCTACATCCTCCTGGATGCCACGAAGAGCGTGCGTGCGATCGTCCCTCCCCTTGCGCTCCGATGGCACGACGGTATCCCCAAGGAACTCGTCAGCAAGGCGATCGAGGTGCTTGCCTCCGGGATGCCCCAGCCGGCCATCTTCAACGACAAGGTGAACCTGCCGCGGCTGGTCGAGCTGGGCTGTTCGATCGAGGACGCCCGGGAGTATTCGATCAACAATTGCATGGTGCCCACGATTCCGGGCAAGAACTTCAATCACATCTCTGCATGGGCGGCCGGCGTGCCTCTTCCCATGTGCCTGAATGCCGCTATGGACGTGCCGGACCCGATTCCATTCTACAAGAAGGCGGGGCCGAACCAGATCGACCCGGCAACGATCACCTCCATGGAGGAACTGCTCGATACGACGGTGGAGAACTACAAGTGGGTGATACACCGGCTCGTGCTTATCGGGAACATCTCGGATGCCCTGTACAAGGAGGTTGCGCCCAGGCCGTTCCTGTCTTCCCTGATCGACGATTGCATCGAAAGGGCGCAGGATGTGCGGGATTGGAACTACCAGCCGGACTACCGGGATGTGACCCTCTTCGGCCTGAACACGGTTGCCGATTCCCTGGCCGCCATCAAGAAAGTGGTCTTCGATGACAAGAAGGTGTCCATGACGGAGCTGGTCGAAGCGCTGCGGAACAACTGGCAGGGGCACGAGAAGATCCAGAGGATGTGCCTGGAGGCCCCGAAGTTCGGGAACGATGACGATTATGTGGATCTGATTTCCCGGGAGTTTGCCAGGAGGATCTCCGAGGAGACGATGAAGTGTAAGACGAACCTCGGGTCCCCTGTCATTCCGGATGGAACTGCGTCGACGGCCTGGTGGAGCTTCGGACGCGTGTGCGCGTCGACCCCGGACGGCAGAAAAGCGGGAGACCCCTTCAACGACGGAACGATTTCGCCCATGACCGGAAGGGACAAGAAGGGGCCCACCGCGGTCCTGAAGTCCGTCTCCAAGGTGGATCCCCTGATTACCTGGAACCACCTCTTCAACCAGACCGTCGTTCCCGAGTATCTCACGGGCCCGAACGCGGAGTTGTTTGCTCAATACCTGAAGACCTTCGGTGATCTCGGAGTCCACCACATTCAGTTCACCACCGTGGGCAGGGACCTGCTGCACGACGCGCAGAAACACCCGGAGAACTACCCGAACCTGATGGTGAGGGTGGCCGGATTTGCCGCGTACTTCATCGACCTGGACAAGAACCTCCAGGAGGCGATCATCGATCGAACGCCGCAGAGCGCATGCTCTTCAGCACTGTGAGTGAAATGAATGTCGCACCCAGAGCGAGTGATGCCGGCACCCTGAAGGGCCGGATCTTCAGCATGCAGCGGTACAGCATCCAGGACGGGCCCGGGATCCGAACGACGGTCTTCGTCAAGGGCTGTCCGTTGCGATGCGCATGGTGCTCGAACCCGGAGTCCCAGAACCCGCACCCCGAAGTCATGGTCAGGCGACAGAAGTGCGAAGGGTGTGGAGAATGCGCTCAGGCCTGCCCCAGGGACGCCATCGAGTTGGTCGAGGGTGTGGTCACGATCGACAGGGCGCGGTGCGATCTCTGCATGGACTGCGTGGAGGCCTGCCCCACGGGTGCGCTCGAGGTGACCGGCAAGGAGATCACGATCGAGGAGGCGGTTCACGAGTGCTGTCAGGACGAGCCCTTCTACCGGAACTCGGATGGAGGGGTGACGCTGTCGGGCGGGGAGCCCCTCTACCAGCCGGAGTTTGCCCTGCATTTCCTGAAGGCGTGCAAGGAAAAGTCTCTCAGCACAGCGCTCGACACCTGCGGGCACGCTCCCTGGGAGGTGCTCGAGGGAATCCTGGCGTACACCGATCTGGTCCTGTTCGATGTGAAGCACCTGGACCCTGAAATGCACCGCAAGGGGACGGGTGTGGCGAACGATCTGATCCTGGAGAATCTGAGAAGGATGACCGGGTCCCGGAGGGCGAGGGTGTGGATACGGATTCCCCTGATTCCCGGATACAATGATTCCGAGGAGCATGCCCGGGCCGTGGCGAATGCGATGGCGAAGATGCCCGTGGAGAAGATCTCGCTCCTCGACTACCACGAGTGGGGCAAGCCCAAGTATGGCTTCCTGGGGAGGGACTACCCGTTTGAGGGCGAGGTTCCGGAAGATCAGGAGAGGCTGGAGAGGACAAAGGAGATCCTCGAATACAAAGGACTCTCCGTCACGATTGGTCATTAGAGTTTTTCATGCTAGCAGCCATGTTTGTTGCATAGATGTTGGGAGAACCTCCCTATCGGCAAATCGAACAAGGTGAAAAGTCAAAGTGGAAAAACCCTGTTTGTTCGGGCTGGGGCGCACAAGCGGGCGCGGGGCCTGATCCCTGGCCCCTGATCTCTTTGTTCTTTTACCTTGACCCTTTCGCCTTTGACCTTGCGGCGCAAGCCGCATTGGGAGGCTGGCCAAGAAATGGCAAGACCCAAAACCGTCTCTGTTGAGGAGGGCAACGGTCCTCCAAGGGGAAGCGTGAAAGAGAAGCCCTACCCTCCGGGTCGCATCAAGATCGCCAACGCATTCGTCTCCCTGCTCGAGCAGAAGGAATTCAGCGCGATCACGACCGCGGAGATCGCCAGGAATGCCGGGGTCACCGAGGCACTGATCTACAAGTACTTCGCGGACAAGCGAGGCCTTCTCCATCAAGTCCTCAAGGAGTATCTCGAACAGTATCTCGTTCAGTTCGAGAGGGACTTGAAGGGGATCAAAGGGGCCCTGAACAAGATCCGGAAACTGATCTGGGGCCACATTAGCGTCTATTCTGCCAACAGGGTGTTCGCAAGAATCCTGTTTCTCGAAGTGCGGAATCACCTCTACTACTACAGCAGTGACACGTACCAACTCATCAAGGCATACAGCAAGATCCTGTTGGAGATCATCGAAGAGGGCGTTCGCAACGGGGAGATTCGAAGCGACATCCCACCGAAATTGATCCGGCAGGTCATCTTCGGGAGCATCGAGCACGTGTGTCTCACAGGGGTGATCTTCAAGGGC
>JAUWSZ010000218.1 GCA_030609865.1 bacterium
CCGCAACGCAGAGGGCAGCCTCGTGAACCAACTGCAGGGCCATCCTGGGTTCTACATGACCGGTCGGTTTGCCGGTCCAGCGGGAGAGCAGATCCCAGGTACCCAGGCGCAGGTGTTCGGGCACAAGGAGCCAGGTACCAACGAGGTTTCCGGAAATCTTGTTACACAGTAACTGCCGGACCTCGCGTTCGATGCTGCGCTCATCACAGAGTTCAACGCGACGTGTGGCCTTTGTCCGTTGGGTTTCGATGCGTGGTAGATCGGGTGCGGGAAACGGAACATGAAGTTTTTTTTTGGAGCCCGTATTCGTTGATGGTCCGTTCAACGCTTCGGGTAGCAATCGGGTAACCGCCTTGACGTAGCTTGGAGGCGATGACCTCGGCGGTAGCCTCAGGCTCAAGGAACCGGGCTCGGACGACCAGTTTGGTGACTTCCCGGGTACGCCGATAGTTACACTTGGGCCCCTTTTTGTGGTTGATTAGGCCTTCGAGGCCCTTTTGGGCAAAGGCGTCCCGAATCTGGTAGTAACGGGATTTTGAATATTGGAAGTCTTTTGCAGCTTGGCCCGGTCCGATTTCGGTGCACTCGCCCTGGAGGAGCATGATCAGTTTCAAGGTAGCCTCATCGTTTGGGGGAATGGACAAAGAGCCGCGAGGACCGATGAGCATGGATTTGCTTCGATCATACGTAAACATGTGTGCCCCTCCTGTGCTAAGCCTAATGGACGGAACAGCAGATGCCAAATAGGATAGCAAAGAGGGGGAGAAGAGTCTAGTAAATTCTGGCGGTTACATGACAAGCGTGGCGATGTGTGCAATGGGGGCATGTAACGACATGATACCAGTTTTTCTGTAAGTTCTTAGCCAGATGCCGTGAAGGCGGCCTAGGCGGGACACCAATTATCCGCCATATTATTATGGAATTTACTTGCTATTGTGCTGCGGTTAACTTGCTGTTCTGGCTGCATTTAAAGGGGCGACGGTGGGCGCATAAAGAACAATGAACCCCCCCTGGAAAATCGCTGCTTTCGCGGGCATGACGGATAGTGAGAGGCATTCCATTTATCGACACCCTCCTCTGGGGAGAAGGTCACGATGAGGGGGCCTGAGGAGTGAGATGATTCGGGGTCTATTCGATGAGGCGAAAGCCTTTGATATCTCTCATGTTTCCGGTCCGCTCATCGTGGAACTCGATCTCCACCCTTGCGCCGACCTTGATCTTGGAATCGTCTTCCGCCAAGAGATAGTTCTGTATGAGTGAACCTGCCCCGTCGAGCTGAACATTCCCGAAGGCGTACGGGACCGGCCTCGCCACCCCTGTTTCCGGGTCCACGAAGGGGGCCCTCAGGATCGTGAAATTTCGTATCGTCCCTTGCGGTCCAACCTCCACGGGTTCGGTCATCTCAGCATAACATGGGTCACAGATCTCTTTTGGCGGCGCATAGACGGTGTTGCATTTCGGGCACTTCACACCGATGATCCTGGCGTTGTCCCTCATCTCAACGAGGAATCGATTCAAGTACCGACCTGCAGAATACTGGAAGATCTGCTCGACATCGGTCCTGGAATGTACGGTCAAGAGCTCAACCTCAGGCTCATTCTCTTTACGCATTACAATCTCTCCTTACGCAGGCTTGTTCTTGCTGTAGAGGATCAGATCAGACCAGAAACACCCTCCAAATCCGGTGGCCAGTGCCAGCTCTACGTCAGACACCTGCCGGTCACCCGCCTTTCCCTGTATCTGGTGAGCGATTTCCGCACATCGAATCAGGCCTGTCGCCCCGATCGGGTTCGTGGAAACAACCCCTCCGGACGGGTTGAAAGGACATTCGCCACCCATATCCGTAACGCCGTCCCAAATATACTTCGAGCCTTCCCCTTTCTTGCAGAAGCCCATATCCTCGAACCAGATCAGTCCGCCCCACGAGTAAGGCTGATACATTTCAACCACATCGATCTCTTTCAAGGGCTCCTTGATGCCTGTTTTTGCCCACAACTCCTTCGCTGCAGTCGTCAACGACAACATGCCCGTCTGCCCCATGACGTCTGAAAAACGGCTGTAGGAATGCCGACTCGCGGTCTTCACCACCCACGCCGGTTGCGGACAGATCTTCTCGGCGACATCCTCGCTCGCATAGATGACCGCACAGGCGCCATCCGTCCTCGGACACATATCGAGCAGTCTCAATGGATCCGATATCACCGGAGAACTCAACACTTCTTCGATCGTAACCTCTTTTCGCAGGTGGGCGTAGGGATTGTTGCACGCGTGCTTTCGATCCCTCACCGAGACCCGGGCAGCATCCTTGGGCGTGGCGCCGTAGGCAGCCGCATATTCCGATGCTTCGACGGCTAGCCCCGCCAGCGCGCCCGCCATCACCCCCCTGTCGAGGATCGGGTCCGTAGCGGTCACGATCGCCCCCGTCGTATCCGACTCGGAGTTTTTCTCCCACCCGATAACGAGGAGTTTCTCGAACATTCCGGAGGCGACCATGTGATATCCTCCGATACCAAGGGTCGTGCCGGTCGTCCCACCCGTACAGAGCTTCATGGTGGGCTTCATGAAGCCGCCCGACCCATCGATGCTCCAGCAGTCCACGTAATTGATGCCCTCGAAGTGATCCATGTTGCCGATGACCACACCATCGATGTCGTCAATGGTGAGCTCCGCGTCCTCGAGGGCACGGGTCACGGCTTCGTTGATGAGCTCCTGGCCGTTTACATCTCTTCGGATCGACTTATGGTACGTCTGCCCTGCTCCGACAATGGCGGCTCGTTTCCCCATGCTCTTATACCTCCTATTCGCTTCCCAGGATCCAGACACAGTGCGACTGGCCGCAAAGTCCGTTCACACCGTGGGCCAGGGCTGTCTTCACACCCTCTTTGACCTGCATGCCCCCCGCCTCTCCCCGAATCTGCCGAACGGCTTCGATCATTCTGTACATCCCCGCAGCGATGGCTACATGTCCGCTCAAGAGGCCTCCCGAAGGATTGACAGGGATGTCACCATCCTTGGCGGTCGCCCCGCTCGTTACCAGCTTTCCGCCCTCTCCCTTCTTGCAGAAGCCCAAGCCCTCGGTCCACATGAGTTCCTGATAGGTGAAGGCATCGCATATCTCGGCCACGTCGATCTCTTTTCTCGGATCCTGTAGGCCCGCCATCCGATACGCCTTTTCCGCGGCCTTCTCCAGGGGTTTGCATTCGGAAAGATCACGGTCCCCTAACTGAAAGGCATCCGCACAGAAGGAAACGCCCTTCAACCACACGGGTTTGGTCCGAAACTTCTTGGCCCGCTCTTCATTCGCAAGGATCAGACAGCACGCGCCGTCGCTGATCGGTGAGATGTCCAAGGCCTTCAAAGGATCCGAGATTCTTTCCGATTGCATGACATCATCGACCGTAATCTTCATCGGCGACTGTGCATTCGGGTTTTCCAGGGCATTGCCGTGATTCTTGACCGAAACCCGGGCGCACTCTTCTTCCATAATCCCATACCTCTGCATGTATTTCCTGGCTTGCAGCGCACAGGCGGTGACTATGTCCAGGCCCAGACACCTTGCATGGACCGGGTCGAAGGCTGCATTCGTTATCATGGGAGCGATATCTCTGCTCTCGGACCCCTTGCTGTGGGCCGTAACGAGAGTGGTGCCGTACGAGCCCGAAAGGGTCCGACACGTAGCGTAGAAGGCTCCGAACGTTCCATCCCCTTCCACACCGCTTTTGTTCTTGTCGTATCCTCCGCTCACCCCGCCGACAGGCATGCAGGATATGGTTCGCCCGTCCCAGAAGTCGTTCGATGTGGTGACCACATTGTCAATCCCATCGATACCAACGCCCGCGTCCTCCAGGGCGAGCTTGACGGCCTCATAGACCATCTCCGGGTAGTTCTGGCGCTCCTTGGAGGCCTCGATCTTCGTCTGGCCTATTCCTACGATTGCGACTCGGTCCATTCTTTCCGCTCCTTTTCTAGTCGATGGGCCTGAAGTAGGCGATGTCCACAGTAGACCCACTTCTTGCCTCGGCGAAGACCGCCTCTACACGCATTCCTTCTTTGATGCTCTCGGGGTCCACCTCTCCGAGCAAGTGAAGGAATCCCGTGTCCGCTCCGTCGAGATTGATCAGGGCATACGCGAAGGGAGGCTTCATCGGCTGTATCGGTTCATCTCTGCGTACGATGGTGAACGTGTCCACGGCGCCCTGTCCGGACAGTTCCACCCACTGGTCGGTCGGAACGGTGCAAAAGGGGCAGTTCTTCCTCGGTGGGACGAGCACCTTGTCGCATTTCGGACAGTGTTTTCCCAGAATTTTCTTTTCGTCTCGAAGTCGCGTGAAATAGTAGCTCGCCGTTTCACCGGCCTGCCACGTATAGGGAACCTTGATCCTTCCCGCTTGAACCATGTTTTCCGCATCACGCCAATAATCACCCATTTCTCATCTCCTTGACTGGTTTCGATTCCGACAACGGGGCACGCCTACACCGAGTTCCACTCCGTGTCGAGGATCGCAGGGAGCTTCTTCGCCCGTTCCTTGCCGCTCATGAAATCGAGCATCCGGATGCCCTGCGGGTCGATCTCCTGGATCAGCTCGACCTCCTGCCTTGTCGGCGCCTTGGTGACCGGGCAGTCGGCAGCCACTTCTACGGCAAATCCCGTGTTGCCCGTCACGTCCTCGGCCGTCACCCCCTTGTGCAGGGACTCGACCTTCCACTTGCCCCGCTCCACCATCTGCATCACACAGAGATTCGTGATCACGGTCATGGGGCCCGGGCGCAGGCCCTGCGCAAGACGCTCCTCATCCGTGAAATAGACACGGGTTCCGGTGATATAGTTCACCTTGGGCACGAAGACCATCTTCGAATGATTGGCGAAGTAGCAGACCCCCTTCCTGTGCAGCCCGTACACCACCGGGGCACCCGCCCCTCCGGGCAGGCGAAGGCCCCGGGGGTTCATCTCCCCGGTGGGCTTGCCGTCTTCGCCGCGGACGGGCATGGCGAGCCAGGAGATGTTCACATCTCCGTTCGCATCGAGCTGGCCGCTGGAAATCGCCTCCACGTCCCCTTTGCCCCGCAGGTGGAGCGCATCGATACACTGTGTCATCGACCAGAGCCCGGCAGAGAACTTCGTGCACGCCGCCTCCGAGTTGTGGAACCCCATCTGGAACGGATACGGGTCCACCCCGCTGTAGCCCACGATGAAGGCATTCGGTGCGTGGGTGAGCTTGGCGAGCATGTAGGCCGCGTAAGCAAGCGGCGTGAACGACCCGAGCACGATCGCATCCCCGTCGTCGATCTGCCGGGCCAGGCTGGCTACCATCTGGTCGGCAGGATCGAACGAGTCGGCAGGCGTATCGGTGATCTTGTCCGGGAACTCGATCCTCTTGACCTTCTGGGCCAGGGCGACGATCTTCTTCTGCGCCCCCTCCCCTCCCACATTCGCCTGGTAGGCCTCTTCGCTCTCGCCCATGGTGTCTTGAATGTACTGCTGCGCGTTCTTCTTGTCCCCGAGCCCCTGTGTATCCTTCATCATC
>JAUWSZ010000612.1 GCA_030609865.1 bacterium
CCCCCCTTAGCCGATTTTCTTCCTATGGGTGTGGCCGAACTCCGCCCCATCCATGGGCCGGGGCTACGTTCTCGGCCCAACCCGACGAACGCAAGAAGAAACAGGCCTCTGGGAACGACATGGACCTGGGTGATCGAGCACAGCGAAAACAGGATCCCCTTTCCTCATCAGGGTCTCAAGGGCAGACGCCTTCCGATGCCAAGCTGCTCGCTCGCGCCCTTGCCGAGCTCAGTGCCACGCGCAAGACGATTCTCATGTACCCGGCCGGCCACAACCAGATCCAACGAAGCATCGATCGGGCCCGAACGACGTGGGACGAGATCCTCAGCTCACGGCCCGAGATGACGATCGGCACGGACAAGGACGGCCTCATCGTGGGCCGGGATTCGACCAAGCTGAAGGATGCGATTTCCAGCGAGTTCTCCTCCATCCTCCGAGACCACGATCTTGCGGTCGTTTATTTCCGGCAAGGCGTGTCGTCCGAAGAGCTGGCCGCCTTCCTTCGGGTGATCGCGGACGACCCGGAAAGGATCCGTGCGGAGGGGGGAATTGAAAAGGCCCTTGCCAACGAAAAGGTTCATCACATCCGGGTGCAGTGCGTCGACTACAGCAAATTCCTGCACACAGAAGAAGAGGAGATTCAGAAGCCCGCCCGTGGAAAGGCCTCCGATGAGAACGACTCCCTCTGGGGCGCCTTTGTGACGCATCTCATTCTCGGTACCCTGACAGATGCGGAGAAGGGAATCCCGTTGCGAAGTGCGGACGATTACGCGCCTCGCGTCATCGCCGCGTATCTGAACGAAAACCGCCTGGACCACCAGATGGCCCTCGACAGTTACGAGCAGACCATGCAGGAACATCTCAACCAGGACCCGGGCTCTGGGGTCGGCCAGACGTATCGTGTGGCCAACCTCAGGAATCTGAGCGCTCTTCTGGAGGAACTCCAGCCCAGCATCCGACACCAGTTTCTCGACGCCACCTACCAACAGTGTGCGGTACAGGGCGACAGCCCTATGGTGGAGGATCTGTTGAGCGGGATGTCGCACGGGCTCGTGCTCGAGATGCTGCGGCACGCCAACAAGCAGGGAAACGAGATCTCCCCGACTCTCCTGAACCTCGTCCAGAAGATCGCCCGAGTCAAGGAGCCGGGCGCATTCGATGGCGCTGCGGGAACGACCGCGAGCCAGCTCGGGTCTTCTGATCCCGGGCAGCACAAGGAGATCCTCGACCTCTTCAACCGGGAGGCCTACGAGACCTACGTAACCTCCGACTACGGCGAGACCCTCAAGGATCTGTCCCGGGATGGCGCCCGTCCATCAGAGGGGATACCCCTCCCCGACGAACTTCAAGAAGAGATGGACTCTCTTGAATCCCCACATCTCGACGCACAGATTGCGCGCGCTCTGCTCGCCTTCATGGAAGGGGATGCCAGCGAGGACGAATACAAGGATTACGCAGACAAGACCTTTCGCATCGCAAACGACCTGATGGGAGAGGGTGAGTTCACCGTCCCCCTCGAGATCCTGAATACGCTCCAGCGGCACGTCCGGGGCAAGCCCGACCCGGCCATCCGATCGATCGCGGAGGGCTCTTTGCAGAAATTCCGATGCCCCACGTTCCTCTCCAAGGCACTCGCCGCCTTTGACAAATGGAGAGAGGCGCAGGATGGGAAGGCGCAGGCCTTCCTCACGGCCATCGGGCCGGACATCGTGCCGCAGGCCCTCAACCTCTACCTCTACCGGGACCAATCGGAAGGCGACCAGCACCTGTTCACTCTGTTGGCGATCTTTGCGGACCGTGTGACCGAGATTGCCAAGCAGGAGATCCAGACTCGCGGGGGCCCTCCGCTCGTCCGTCTGATCCGCCTGGTCCGCCGGCTTGGCACCCACGACCTCATCCCGGAGCTGCGGCCCCTCCTGGATCGTGACGATCGGCAGGTCCAGATGGAGATCCTCGAGACGCTCGTCCGGTTCCGAGATCCCGAATCGGTCGACCTGCTCCGGAAGTTCCTCAGATTGAAGAATGCAGACGATCAGCTCCGGGTCATCGAAATCGCGGGAATGCACAAGGTGGCAGACCTTGCACAGGACCTGGCTTCCATGCTCAGGACCTTTTCCTTCTTCCGGGTGGACTACGTGAGGAACGAGAGAATCATCGAGGCTCTTGGAAGAATCGGTCATCCCAGCGCGATTCCGGTGCTCGAGCGGCTGGCAAAGACCCGATTCACCCTGTATCCGAAGCAGCTTGCGAGCCTGAAGCTACTCCTGTTTCAGTCGTTGCGACTCTATGAAGCCGCTCCGGTGGCCCCTCTTCTCCGGATCGGCTCGCTGTCCAAAGACGCACGCATCCGAACCGTCTGCCGGGAGCGTGTCCCGGTGCAGGGGGACAGGTCCATTGACTCTCCACCCACGACAGGGGAGGCTTGAGTATTCCGACGGAAGCGCTGCGAATTGATCCGCACAACGAAATCCATGACGTGGTCGCGAACTTGAGCGGTGCAATCACCAGCATGCGGTTGTACCCGAATGTGCACCCGCAGGTGCAGAAGTACGTCGAGACCGCGCACTTCGAACTCACAAAATTCCTCCTGGGCAAGGAGGAGACGACCCTTCTGCTGGTCAACGACCGCGTCGTCTCCGATCAGAGACCCCTCCCGGACGTGGGGCCTCACTTCGCCCAGTTCATCCGGACCATTCGCGAGGCGGCGATCGAAAGGGTGACCTTTGTTTCCGGGGTCACCAAGGAGGAGCTTCAGGGGTTCCTGCGAGACCTGATCGCCACGGATCAAGGCTCGGTCCGAAGCCGGGACCACGTCAAGCTGGGCAAGCTCGACATCCGGGTCGACTTCGGTGACGTGGACCCCCTCGATGGGCCTCTGTCGGAAGAGCAGCAGGAACAGATCGCCGCCATGAACACCCTTTGCCGGGCCAGGCTCGAGGACATCAAAGAGATCTACGACAAGATCGCACGTCAACAAACCTTCAGCGCGAG
>JAUWSZ010000312.1 GCA_030609865.1 bacterium
AGGTACAGCAGGGGGTAACGGACCTGCCCGAGAACCTCGCTCCCTTTCTGGAAGCCTTTGTCAAGGCAGCAGAAGACATGTAAATTGACGAATTGGCAAGGCCCAGGGTGTGGTCCCTGTATCTTTCGAGCTTCTGGAAGACCGAGTTGATGAAGCACAACAGGGACCCGGCATTGCCCCCGAGTGCCACGAGCCTCGCCCTTACCTGGAGAACACGGGAGATCACCGGTTCTCTGCCCGACCCCCTTCACCACTACTACAACGACCCCCTGGAACGACTGCGGGAATGCACCCGAGCCGTCCGGGAACTTGTTTCTCTTTCTTCCCCGGCCGAGAGAAGGGAGAAGAGAGTCGATCTGTACCACGAAACGTGGTCCTCCCTCCAAGAGATCCTTTCCGAGTGGGAGCACTTCGCGTCCTCTCCTGACGCGATCAATTTGTTCGATGAAGCGGCGCCACATGGGCGGCTGCCAGATCCGGAAGATACGGACGAGGGAGAAAGAGAGAACGAAGGGGACGAAAGAGAGGAGGCTCGAGGCCTGGACCCGGACCTCGCCGAGGAGGTCATGAACCTCGTCGAAGATCACGAGACCGACCTGACCCGGACCATCCTCGTTGCGGTGGAAGACCCTGAGGCCGGTTCCATGCGAACCCGCACCAGGCAGGGGACCGCCAGGATGGCCGCGCACCCGGACCCTTTGCTCGTGAAACAGCTCAAGAGGATCTTCAGCGAACAGGAGTCTCTCGTCCGAAGAGCGCGAAGACGGCGTGTCCGAAGAGGTTTGATCGAAGGCAACCTCGACGCTCGTCGACTCCACCGCGTGCCGATAGACGGGAAGGTCTTCAAGACCAGGGAACCGCCCACCTCTGAGCACTCCTGGCAGATCTGCCTCGTGGCGGATGCCTCGGCGTCCATGGCCGGGAAGGGAGTGCGTCAGAAGCCCTGGCCCATCGCGGAAAAGGCCTTTGCCTCCCTCGCGGAGGCTTCCAAAGGGTCGCGAAACCGGGTCGACATCTACGCCTACCACGAGGAGAGGAACCGCTGCACCCTCACCCGGCTGTACCATGGAGGGGATCTCTACACGGTCGTGCCCTCCGGCCGGACCCCTTCCGGCCAGGCCATCATGGCTGCAGCGGTGACGCTCAGGGAAAGGCGCCAGCGGAGCATCATCATCCACATCACCGACGGCGCATCCAACTGCGGGCTACGCCTCAGCGACGCCGTCGAGTTCTGTTCGCGAAATGCGATCGAACTCTTCACGATCGGTTGCGGATGCAGCCAACAGACGAAGGACTTCCTGCGGGAGTGCTTTCCCATGGACCGCCTCTACTTCATGAAGCACATCCGCACCTTGCCGCTCGTCCTGGAACGTCTGCTCCGGCGGCGGATCCTGTTTGCCCTGCGATAGGCACGACCACGAGCAGAACGAAGGCTCGCCGACAACCCGAGAGTGATCGAATCAACCGCTTTCCAACCCTGGAGGGAGTGCATGGGCGCGAATCGGACCGTTGAGCCACGGGGCACGGGATTGCAGCAAAGGATCGCCGAACTCGAGCGTTCGGTGAACTCTTTTGAAAGGAAGAGCAAATTTTTTGAGATGCTCATCCGGAGCCTGCCGGGAGTCTTCTATGTGATCGAGGACAACCTGAAATTCCAAAGCTGGAACGAAAATCTGGAGAGGGTGACCGGATATTCGTCGGAAGACGTGTGTACGAAGACGGTCATGGACATGTTCGTGGGAGAAGACGCACAGAGGATTCTGAACGCGATACGAAAGGCCCTGGCAACCGGCACCGCAACCGTCGAGGCCGATGTGGCAAGCAAGGACGGCGCCCGAATCCCTTACTTCTTCTCCGGAACGAGCGCCAGGATGCAGGACAGCTCGTATGTTCTCGGGATCGGTACGGACTTGAGTGCACTCAAGCATGCTACGGACGCTTTGCGCGAAAGCGAGGCATTCTACCGTATGCTCGCCGAGCGGATGACCGTTGGCGTCGTACTTGCCCATCAGTCGAGAATCGTGTTTGTGAACGATGCACTGGCGTCCATGCTCGGCTACGATGGTTCCAGGGAGCTCCTCGGCGAGAATGCGGTTTCTCTCGCCGCATGGGGATCGGACACGTATTCCCAGGACATGTTCGAGGCCCTTGAAAGGGGGGTCTCCGGGGAGAGGCCTTTTGAGACCCGTTGGCGGACGAAATCGGGCGACGAGATCTGGATCGAGGGGCGAGCCACCCTGATCCGATGGAAGAGCCTACCCACCGTTTTCATGACCGTTAGGGACATCACAGAGGCGAAGTTGAGAGAAATGGCGATGCAGCAGGACGCGGAGCATTTGAGGAGGGAGAACATCAACCTGCGCTCTTCCATCAAAGACCGATACCGGCTGGGCAGTATCATCGGGAAGAGCCGTGCCATGCAGGAGGTCTACGAACGCATCCTGAACGCCGCCGCCACGAACGCGAACGTCATCATTTACGGGGACTCGGGCACCGGAAAAGAGCTGGTCGCAAGGGCGATCCACGATATGAGTACCCGCTCGCAGAAGCCGTTCGTGCCGGTCAACTGCGCCGCCATCCCGGAGAACCTTCTCGAAAGTGAATTCTTCGGCCACAAGAAAGGGGCCTTTACCGGCGCCCACGCGAACAAGCGGGGCTACCTGGACATGGCGGACGGAGGCACGTTGTTTCTTGACGAGGTGGGGGAGTTGGCCCTGAGCCTTCAGGCCAAGCTCCTGCGTGCCATAGAGAATGGAGGATACACACCCGTAGGGAGCAGCGTGAACAAGGATGCTGATTTTCGTGTAATCGCCGCCACGAACAGGAATCTCCCTGAACAACTGAGGACCGGGGGCATGCGGGAAGACTTCTTCTACCGGATCCACGTCATTCCGATCAACGTTCCTCCCTTGCGGGACCGGAGGGAAGACATCCCTCTCCTCCTGGAGCACTTTCTCAAGCACTATTCCGAGGCTGGAAGGGTGAAGCCGGTTCCCGGCCACGTGATAGGAGAATTGATCAACTACGACTGGCCGGGCAATGTACGGGAACTCCAAAACGCAATTCAACGTTACCTTGCCGTAGAAAGGCTCGAATTTATTCCTTCCCGGGAATCGAATGCCGGCGAAGCGGGAGAGGGACAGAAGAAGTCCGGAAAGGAGGAGAAGGAGGGGGAGGACCTTCTTCTGGAGGGGAGCCTGATGGAGGCGGAGAGGGCCGCTATCCGGAAGGCCCTCGACAGGTGTCTCGGAAACCGGACCAGAGCGGCGAAGATCCTGGGGATCTCACGAAAGACGCTCCTGAGAAAGTTGAAGCGGCTTGAATTGTCCTGAAGGTGCTTCACGGATTCTGTCCCATTCATGCCTCAAAGCAGTCGTTGCTGTGTCATTTTGACCCGACCGCTCATTCTCTAAGAATAATTCTTTAGATACAGCGTATTATACTCCTGCGGCCGACCTGATGCTGTCCCATTCTTGTCCCTAACCTCCTCGAGCAGATCCCGCCCAGATATCCCTTAGAAACAACAAAAACAGCAGGTTAGGTTACTCGTTCTGCTGTTGGCACTTTTTTTGCCTATTCAAGCCCCTTGATAGGAGTATGGACCACAACCGAATCAGACAGAAGGGGGGACGGAATGCCTGAGTCTGCACAACTCCAAAAGCATATCGAGGAGTTCGAGACTAAACACGAATGGTGGTGGGCTGCTGAGAAGAAGCGCTCCCAAAGGCTGGACTACCTGAGAAAGGCGGTCTGGAAGAAGGGGGCCATCGGCGGAAACTACAACCCGGGCATCAAGATCGACATGGAATTGGCCACTCTGTTCACCGACACCTATTTCAGTGACCATGCGAAGCATGACGAACAGATGATGCGAAAGGCCAAGGCCCTTGCACACGTGCTGGACAATATATCCATCTTCATAACGGACCGTGCTCAGCTTGTCGGATATGTTGGAAGCGCGCCTCACACCATTGCCTGGCGTATCGACGGAGCCAGCATGGTGAATGAAGAGGTGTACAACGAGCCCGGAATCCACCAGGAGCCCGAGGAGGAGTCGCTCAAGAAGGTGGCAGAGCTTTGCGCACAATGGGCCGGAGAGACGGCGATCGACAAGCTCGCGCGCCTCCTCGATCCGGAGGATGCGGTCAAGTTCATGAGCGGCGCCATCGGATGGGGAACCCCAACCTCGGCCTTCGGTTACTCGGGCAAGGACTACGAGTCTTTCATGACCGGCAAGCGGGGCTTCGAGGACATCATCAGAGAGATCGACACAAACCTGGAGGCGGCCGAGGCGAAGACCATCGGCATACCGGGCCCGGACCTCCTTCCCCTGTACAAGAAGATCCAGAACTGGGACGCCATGAAGCTCGTTCTCGAGGCAGCGATTCGGTTTGCCAAGCGGTATGCCCGGCTCGCACGAATCATGGCCGAGGATTTCGAGAGCGATCCGCAACGCAAGGAAGAACTGCTCCGGATTGCAGAGACATGTGAGCAGGTCCCGGCCAAGCCTCCACGGAACCTGCAGGAGTCGCTCCAACTGGACCACTTCGTACAGGTCCTTGTCCGCTTCGAGGCCTACGAGGGCGCGTGGCCTGCCCGGCCGGATTACTACCACGGCCCGTACTATGACAAAGATGTGAACATCGAAAAGAGGCTCACAAAAGAAGAGGCCCTGGACCTGGTCGGCGAATTTCTCATTCGGGCCCACGAGGTAGGCATGTTCGGGCCCCGATGGGGTCGCGAAGGGCTTCAGGGGATCACCGGCACCTGGGTATGGACCCTTGGCGGTGTGAAGCCGGACGGCTCCGA
>JAUWSZ010000242.1 GCA_030609865.1 bacterium
CCCTGATCAAGCCACGGCTTCGATGAAGACGGGATTTGATGGCAGCAGGCGTAACGTTCAGAATCTTGCCGGCCTCTTTTGTGGACAGGCCCTGAATGCCCCTGAGGAGGAACACCTCCTTGTAGGGCTCGGGAAGGCCCTCTACGGTCTGGCGAATTTGCTCGCAGAGCTCTCTGCTCATGTACGTCTCATCAGGGGACCTCACATTTCCGCCGAAGATCGGCCCGCCTTCTCTCTCGGCGAGTGCTGCGTAAGAGTCGTCCATAGGAACCGAGTTCTTGTGCACGAGTCGCTGGTTTCTGAGCTTCATCAACGCCGTGTTTACCGTGATACGGTAAAGCCAGGTAGCGAGCGTTGACCTCCGCTCGAACTGATCGATCTTGGCGAGCGCCGTCACGAAGACGTCCTGGACGATCTCTTCGGCGTCGGCCGGGTTGTTGCAGATCCGGTTGGCCACGGCAAACAGCCGATCGTGGTACTTGCGCATGACGACCTTCAGGGCCTCCGGATCTCGATCCTTCAGGAGCTCGACGAGTCCCTCTTCGTCAACCCCTCCCTGAGGGCCCATCCTCGCACGCGTTTTCCTGGAAAAGGTGCCCCGTGTCCTCCGGCCCTCGTAAGTACGTTGCGTTTGCATCTGATTCATCGGGTCCTCCCTTTCAAAATGAGACCGCTCTTCGATTTATCTCTACCTTTTGGATAGAAATTCGTTAGGGAGGACCGAAAGGTTACACAGAGAGCAGGGGTCAGGCTAGAGCAGGTAAAAGGTGAAAGGGTCAAGGCGAAAGGAAAGGGGGTCGGGGGTCAGGGACCAGGGATCAGGCCCCGTGCCCGAAAATAGCAGTTAGCCATTAGCTTTTGGCTGTTAGCTCCCCGCCACTACCCCCTGCAGAGTCCCCGCCAAGGGGCGGGGGTAGGGAGCTTATAGCTAAAGGCTAACAGCCAAAGGGCAGGGATCGCGCCCCGTGCCCAACGACGAGGGAGGGGAGGGAGAGACGGAACCCAAGCAAATCGAGACGTGACAGGCGATAGCACTCTTCAGTGTACGTGCTCTTGTCCCCGGGCGGCAGGGCCGTGAAGAATCGAGACAAAAACCCCCACGACCTCGGGATCGAACTGCGTCCCCGCGTGTACGCGAAGCTCCTGGATCGCCTCTTCGAGGGACATGGCCTTGCGGTAGGGCCGGGTGGAGGTCATGGCATCGTAAGCATCTGCCGCGGCGAGGATGCGCGCGCCCAGGGGGATCTGCTCGCCAGCCTTTCCTTCAGGGTAGCCCGCACCATCGTAATGCTCGTGGTGATGGTAGATGATAGGCATCAGTTCCTCGAAGAAGTGAATCGGCGCCAGTATCTTGCATCCCTTCTGGGGATGGGTCTCGAAGACCCGTCTTTCTTCCGGGGAGAGGGGGTGGGGTTTGTTCAGGGATTCAAGCCTGAGCCCGATTTTTCCGATATCGTGCAGAATCGCCGCGTTACGAATCTTCTCCACCTCGGCCTCGTCCAGTTCCATCCTTCGGGAAATCAACTCGCAGTACCGGGTGACCCGCCTCGAATGGCCGTGGGTGTAAGGATCCTTGGCATCGATGGCGTATGCAAAGCCCTCGATGGTCTGGAGGAAGACCACCTTCAGCTCCTCGTGGAGTCGTGCGTTTTCGATCGCGTTTGCCGCCCGACTGGCAAGGATATACAGGGTCCTCCGGTCGCCTTCGAGGAATATCCGCCGCTGGTTGAAGGAAAGGACATTCAGCATCCCGGTCACCTGGCCACGAATCGCCAGGGGCACCGATACGAGGGAGTGGAGTTTCCTGCCTGCATTCAGACGCCCGCACACGTAAGGCTCCGGGCCGCCCGGCGGGAACAGAATCGCCGTGCCCGAGGCGTGTGACTCGCCCATCGCTTCCAGGTCCAGATACTTGTCGATCTCGTCAGAAGACAAATCCGGGATGTCCGTGTCGCATATCTTCGAGTACCACTTCTCCTCCTTCCGATCCCTGAGCACCAGGCTGACCACGTCCGCCTCCGACTCCCTCTTGGCGGACTGGATGATGATCCCGAGCAGCTTGTCCAGGGACAGGGTGGAACTCATGGCCTCACTGATCTCGTAAAGTCTCTGGGCCTCTTTCAACTGGATGTTTTCCCGCTCGAGCCGATCCTTTTCCAGGGCTCTTCGCACGATCAGCGTAATTTCGTCGATCTTGAAGGGCTTCATGACATAGTCGTAGGCCCCGTTTTTCATCGTCTTAATGGCGGTCTCGACCGTTGCGAAGGCGGTCAGCACGATGACGATCTTCTTGATATTGTTTTCCGCCAGTTTTGCCAGCAGCTCCTCCCCGCCCATGACCGGCATCTTCAGGTCGGTCAGCACCAGGTTGTATGGGATCCGCATCAGCTCCTCGAGGGCCACAGCCCCATTCTCCGCAGTACGGACGGCGTATCCCTCCGAGGTGAGGAGATCGGACAGGACCTCTCGGATGACCGGTTCGTCATCCACGACGAGGATGCGAGGTGCATCGGCAGCTTCGGAAATCCCGCCTGCTTTGGGTCCCTGCTCATCCATTTCTGGTACGCTTTCCCTTCTTCGCCTGCTTTCTCTTCGGCCGGTCCTCACCCACGCTTACGTGTCTTCCGCGCATGACCTCGTCATAAACCTTCCTGAGGGGAAGCCCCTTCTTTTCCGCCAGCTGCCTGCATACTTCGTATTCCGGCCTTACCTCGCCCCCCCCGAGACAGGGCCCTTCCACCCACTTCGCAGGAATCAACCCCAGGCTCGTCTCGACCTCACACGTTCTGCGGCTCAGCTTGATTCGGTTCCGGCGGGAAAGGCGAACCCCGAGAGTCGTCGTCTCCTGGAACAAAATTTCCGAAATCCGCAATCCTTCCGACGGATCGGCCAGCACCTGGACGAGGAACCCGGAGCGCCCCTTCTTCATCTGAACGGGAATAAAATATACATCAATCGCGCCGGCTTGCAGAAGCCTCTCCATCAGGTAGGGATAGAGCTCGGGCTGAAGGTCGTCGATCTGGCATTCGATCACCTCCACCTCGTCCTTCTCGTAGCCCTCGGCCGGCTCTCCGAGGAAGATCCTCAAGAGGTTCGGATGGTCGAACTCGCGGTCGCCGACCCCGTAGCCCACCTTCTGGAAGCGCATGGGCGGCATGGGCGGATGGCCCGGGCCTGCCAGTACCGAGGCGATGGCCGCGCCCGTGGGGGTGACGAGTTCAGCCTGCACGGGATGCTCCTTGACCCGCATGCCCTTGACAATCTCCACCGTGGCCGGGGCGGGCACGGGAAGCACGCCGTGGGAACACCGGACAAAGCCGCCTCCCAGGGGCAGGGAGGACACATAGCTCTCCTGGATGTCCAGGGCATCCACGCCCAGTGCGACGCCCACAACGTCCACGATGGAATCGACGGCGCCCACCTCGTGAAAATGCACCTTGTCCACCGACGTACCGTGGACATGGGCCTCTGCCCGGGCAATGCGCTCGAAGATTTCAGACGAAATGTGCCGGGCACGTTCCGGCAGAGAGCTCTCCGACAAGATCTTCTTGATCTCGGCGTAATGCCTGTGCGGCTGGTTCTCCTCTTCCACGAGCACACGCACAGAGGTCCCTTCCAGGCCCTGCCGTTCCTCGCGCGTGATTTCGATCCGGTAACCGCCGACCGGCAGCGCGGCAAGCCCCTCGCGAAGGCTCGATTCGGGGAACCCCAGGTCCAGGAGCGCACCGAGTGTCATGTCTCCGCTGATTCCGGAGAAGCAATCAATGTAGGCTATTCGCATGTAATGGATCCTATCAAAGCCTGTTCATCAGACTCGCTGCGTATCCCGCTCCGAAGCCGTTGTCGATATTCACCACGGTCACGCCGGACGCGCAGGAGTTCAGCATGGCCAGGAGCGCGGTGACCCCCCCGAAACTGGCCCCGTATCCGACACTCGTGGGCACGGCCACGACCGGCTTGTCCACGAGCCCGCTGACCACGCTGGGCAGCGCCCCTTCCATTCCGGCCACAACGATCAAGACCCGCGCGGCCGTCAGCTTGTCGTGATGGGCGAGCAGCCGGTGGAGCCCGGCAACCCCGACATCGAAGATGCGCTCCACACAATTCCCCATCACCTCGGCGGTAATCGCGGCCTCCTCGGCCACGGGGATGTCCGAAGTCCCGGCCGTGACCACCAGGATCGTCCCCGTGCCCTTGTCCTCCAGATCCTTCACGTGAAGATACAGGGTCTTGGAGGCCGGGTGATGTTGCAGGTCCGGGTGCCTTCGCAGGATGGCCTGCGCCTTTAGCGGATCCACCCTCGTGATCAGGACGTTGTTGCCCGTCTCCTTCACCTGATCCACGATGCGAACAAGCTGCTCGGTCGTCTTCTCCTGGGCCAGGACGACTTCAGGAAATCCCTTTCGCAGGTGTCGATGCGTATCGATCTTGGCAAACCCCATATCCTGAAACGGGAAGGCACGAAGCCGTTCCATCGCCTCTTCAACAGAGAGCTTCCCCTTGTGTATCTCTTGCAGGATCTTCTTGAGCGATCCCTTGTCCATCTTCTAGCACCCCCCGTGTTCGTTCCCTTACCGGATATCCAGCCTCACCTTCTGTATCGATCGAGGCGTGGCCTTCTCGACAGTAAAGACAAGATTCTTCAGTCGCAGCACCTCGCCTGCCTCGGGAATCCGGCCAATGTGGCTCATCAGGAGCCCCCCGAGGGTCTCATAGGTCCCCTCCGGGAGATCCAGTTGAAACCGCTCGTTCATGTGATCGACCTCGATGCGCGCGTCCAGGAGATAGGCGGAGGGCCCGATCTTTGTGTAAAGGGACCTCTTCGGGTCGTATTCATCCTCGATCTCTCCGACGATCTCCTCGAGGATGTCTTCCACCGTGATGATGCCTGTAGAGCCCCCGTACTCGTCCACCGCAATGGCCATGCTGTGGCCGTGCCTCTTCATGTCGAGGAGGAGCTCGTAGACCTGTTTCGTTTCGGGCACGTAGAAGACCGGCCTGACCGACGCCCGGGTCCCCCCAGAGAGGTCCTTCTTCAGGAGCAGGTCGAAGTGGTGCAGGAGCCCCACGATATTCACGATCCGCTCTCGGAACACGGGCAGTCGCGAGTGTCCCTTTTCCACCATCATACGGACTGCCTCCTCCAGAGTCGATTCTTCCGGAACGGCCACCACAGCGTCCAGCGGGATCATGACTTCATCGACCGTCGTGCCGGACAGCTCGATGAGACGGTCCACCAACGTCCGCTCTACCTTGCGCAAGTCGGACCCCTCGTCGGGC
>JAUWSZ010000472.1 GCA_030609865.1 bacterium
CCGTCAGAGCTACGGACCGTTTCGGTGAAGGACCGCTTCTCCAAGGTATCGGTGGAGGACTTCGCCTCTCCCCTGGCAGCGGGCATGCAAGTTCGGGATTTCCTGGATGCCTTGCCCGGGCTTCTGGCCGGCCGGGCCCTTCGGGAAGTGGCCGAGCGGATCGCAAAGGCAGCGAGGGAACAAAAGCCGATCATCGTGGGGATGGGCGCGCACGTCATCAAGGTCGGACTCGCCCCGGTCCTGGTTTCCTGGATGGAAAGGGGAATCATCACGGGGCTCGTCATGAACGGGGCCGGGGTGATCCATGACGCGGAAATCGCCCTCTGGGGCAAGACCTCCGAGGATGTGGGCCCGGCCCTGGACGAAGGGATGTTCGGCGTGGCCGAAGAGACCGCCGGGCTGATCAACCAGGCCCTTTCCGAGGGAAGCAAGGAGGGAAAGGGGTTCGGTGAGGCCGTGGCGCAGCGTCTCGCCGAGAGCGATCCCCCTTACGCGGACCTGAGCCTTCTCTGTCAGGCACACCGAAGAGGCCTGCCGGTTACGGTCCATGTGGCGATCGGGACCGATATCATCCACATGCATCCCAACGCAGACGGAGCTGCCATCGGGGAGGCATCCCTCCGGGACTTTCATCGGCTCGCCTCGCAAATTGCACACCTGGAGGGGGGTGCCTACCTGAATATCGGATCGGCGGTCGTGCTGCCCGAGGTCTTCATGAAGGCCCTGAACCTGGCCCGCAATCAGGGGAACAGGGTCGAGGAGTTCACCACGGTCGACATGGACTTCATCAAGCATTACCGCCCTTCGGTCAACGTCGTCGACAGGCCTGTGCGGATGGGGGGACGAGGCTATCAGCTGATCGGGCACCATGAGCTGAACCTGCCCCTCCTCGCGGTGGCCGTGCTGGAAAGGCTTGCCGCCCGTCCCGAAGAATCCGAACAGGCATGAACGACAAGCTGCTCGACATCTACCGGATCCTCTTCGATCACTACGGGCCAAGGGAATGGTGGCCTGCAGAGACCCCCTTCGAGGTCGTAGTCGGCGCCATCCTGACCCAGAACACGGCCTGGAAAAACGTGGAGAAGGCGATCGCAAACCTGAAGCAATTAGGACCGCTGACACCCGAGGCCCTTTTCCGCCTCCCGGAGGAGACGCTCGCCGAAGCGATCCGGCCTTCCGGGTATTACCGGCAGAAAGGGAAGAGGCTTCGAAACTTCCTCGGCATGCTCTCCGACCGGTTCGAGTGCCGCCTCGACGCGTTGTTCGACCTCCCCACGGAAAACCTCCGGGAGGAACTGCTCGCCCTCTCCGGGATCGGCCCGGAGACGGCGGACAGCATCCTTTTGTATGCAGCCGGGCGACCCGTCTTCGTGATCGACACATACACCCTACGCATCCTGTCACGGCACGAACTGCTTCCAGAGGTGACTTTCTATGCCGAGGCCCAGCAGTGGGTCACGGATCACCTGCCGGAGGACGTACAACTCTTCAACGAGTTCCACGCGCTCCTGGTGAACGTGGGAAAGGATTTCTGCAGCCCCCGACCCAAATGTCCGGGCTGTCCCCTGGAGGGGTTCTGATGGATCGAATGGAACCCGCCCCGGCGATCATCACGTTGACCACGGATTTCGGACTCCGGGATGCCTACGTCGGATCGATGAAGGGCGTAATCCTCTCGATCCATCCGCACGTACGGATCGTCGACATCACACACGAGCTGCCTGCCCACCGGATCCTTCCGGCAGCTTACCTTCTTCGGGAAGCGTGCCCGCGATTCCCGCCGGGAACCGTCCACGTGGCCGTCGTGGATCCGGGAGTCGGGGGACAGAGAACCCCGCTGCTGCTCGAGATCGACGACCGGTTCTACGTGGGGCCCGACAACGGCATTTTCGGCCTCCTCATCGAGGACCTCCCGTTCCAGGGCGCCTGGAGGCTGGAAGAACGAGAGCACTTCCTGCACTCTGTGAGCAATACCTTTCACGGCAGGGATGTTTTCGCACCGGTTGCTGCACACTTGGCCGCAGGCACTCCCCCGGATGCGTTCGGTCCGGCCACTACGGATCCGTCGAGCCTCTCCTTGCCCGCGCATCATGAGGAGACCGGGACATTGAGAGGCCAGGTCGTGTGGATCGACCGCTTCGGTAACTGCATTACCAACCTGACCGACAAGGTCGTCTCGCAATGGGCGCGCGGGGCTTCCTTCACCGTGCACACAGCATCCAAGAAGATTGCGGGGATCTCAACAACCTATGAATCGACTCTCGAGGGAGAGGCCTTGTCTCTCATCAACAGCATGGGGTACCTGGAGGTCGCCTGCAATCAGGCCCGGGCCGATCGCGCCCTGGGCCTGCGGGAAGGGGACCCCGTGGTTCTCGAGAGGGTCAGCACAAGCGACACGCGAGACGGGCGCTCATGAAACCTGATCCTTCACCATTTGGACACCACGCATCGATCGGACCCGGGGATGGGAACTCGCCTCGTACACCACCACCTGCCTCGATGCCCCCGCATACGAATTCCAAAAAACCGAAGCTCCGCCTGAACGCGCTGCTCTTTCTTGCGACCGTGGTCACCACGATCATGGCGGGAGCCTTACAGGCAAGGGGGGCCGAGGCGTTCACTTCCTTTGAGAACATGCTCACCGGCGTCCCGTTTTCGGCCGCTCTCCTGGGCATCCTCCTGGCCCACGAAATGGGCCACTATTTCACCTCACGCCATTATGGGGTACCGGCCAGTCTGCCCTACTTCATCCCGGTCCCAACGATTATCGGAACCATGGGCGCCGTCATCCGGATGCGCGCCGTGATCCGGGACCGCAGGATCCTGTTTGACATCGGCATTGCGGGTCCCCTGGCAGGCCTCATGGTGGCCGTACCCGCCACCCTGATCGGCCTGAACCTCTCGGAGGTAATCGAGGCCGGCTCCACCCGAGGGGGCATCGAACTGGGCGATTCTCTTCTCTTCATGGCGCTCATAAGGTGGGTCTTCGGCCCTCTGGGGGAATCGCAGACGGTTCTCCTTCATCCGGTTGCCTTCGCAGGCTGGCTCGGGTTCTTCCTGACCTCCCTCAACCTGCTCCCCATGGGACAGCTCGACGGAGGGCATGTAACCTACGGGATCCTCGGACCCCGCCATCGCATTGTTTCTCGCAGTGTGTTCATCGCCCTCGTGCTGTGGGGCGTCCATGGAGTCTTCGCGGAAATCAACCCTATGGGCTGGCTGTGGGCGTTCGCATTCTGCTGGGTGGCTGTACGTTTGGCCTTCTCGACCCATGGAAGTCCTATGATGAGGTCCTTCGCAGTGTTCCTAGGACTCGTGGGGGTCTTTGGGAATATGGTGCCCAGCACCACCGTGTGGGTGGTCTGGGCCGTCCTCATGTGTTTCCTCCGGCTCGATCACCCGCCCACCCGGGACATCTCCGTCCCGCTGGACCCGGGGAGAAAGATCCTGGGCTGGATCGGCCTGATCGTATTCCTCCTGACCTTTATCCCGGAGCCGTTTAAGGAGATCGTGCCTTAGCAGTTCGTGCCCGGGTTCAGTGGCTGTCTCCGATTAGCAGAGTCTTTCTCGTCGTCGTCCTCGTCCTCCTCCGCGATCATGTACCACGCGCTTTCTTCACGCACATGAGTTGATGGAGGGCAGCAATACGTCG